>JBDSTJ010000437.1:0-8110 GCA_039928335.1 Streptosporangiaceae bacterium
GCGTCACGACCGTGGTCATGGGCAACTGCGGCGTCGGGTTCGCCCCGGTGCGCCCCGACCGCCACGATCAGCCCGTCCCGCACTGCGACGTCCGCTCGCCGGGGTGGCCCGCCCGTGCCGTCCACGAGCAGCCCTCCGGTGATCACCAGGTCGTACATGTTCACTCCGCGGGCTCGATGACTGTTCCGGCCAGCATATTTTATATATTCTCCATGAGCCAGAGCATCTGACAGAGGAGAAACGGTGACCGCACCCACCACCACGCCCGAGACACTGGTCAAGGAGTTCTGGGCGGCGCTCTATGACCGCGACTGGACTCGGCTGCGCACGTTCTTCGGCCCGGACTCCATCTACTACGACGTGCCGACCGGCACGGCGGCAGCCGCCCGGGGCCCGGCGGGGATCGAGGCGCGCCTGCGTCTCGGCCTGGAGAAGCTGGCGGGATACGACCACGGCGCTTCGACGACCATCGCCGCGGGCGGGATCGTGGTGACCGAGCACACCGAGCACTGGCGCTGGCCGACGGGCGAGGAGGTCACGCTCCCGTTCGTCTCCGTCCAGCACGTCGAGAACGGGGTCATCACCCTCTGGCGGGACTACTGGGACCTCGGCACGCTCATCTCCGGCGCGCCCGCCGGCTGGGAGGACAGCCTCGCCTCCGGCGATCTCTCCTGGATGGTGGACGTCACCGGCCAGGTCTAGCGGACCGCGGCCCGCGCTCTGGTGTGCCTGCCCGCGCACTGTTATCTTCAATTAAAGAGAATTCTTCAAGAGGGTTCTTTAGTCCCTCGGCAGGAGTGACGTGATGTCCCGGTTCCCCTTCCCGATCCCCAACGGCTGGTTCGCCGTGGCCCGCACCGACGAGGTGCCCACCGGCGAGGTCAGGCCGGTGCACTACTTCGGCCGCGACCTCGCTGTGTTCCGCACCGCCACCGGCGAGGCCCGCGTGGTCGACGCCCACTGCGCGCACCTGGGCGCCAACCTCGCCAAGGGCGGCCAGGTCGTCGGTCAGTTGCTGGAGTGCCCGTTCCACGCGTGGCGGTACGACGGTGTGTCCGGCCGCTGCCTGGAGGTGCCCTACACCGACGCCGAGCCGTCCGCCAAGGCCGTCGTCCGCGCCTACCCGGTCGTCGAGCGGTTCGGCCTCATCTTCGCCTGGCACCACCTCGGCGGCGCCGAGCCGTACATCGAGATGCCCGAGATGGAGGAGTTCGACGACGCGGAGTGGTCCGCGCCCGTCTTCCACGACTTCACCATCGCCACCTGCTGCCAGGAGATGGCCGAGAACAACGCCGACTACGTGCATTTCAAGTACGTGCACGGGATGGATTCGGTGCCCGGCGGCGAGGTCGAGTACGACGGTTTCGTCAAGACCGTCACCGAGCGGCAGGAGTTCAAGAGCAAGAGCGGCAAGGTGCACCCGGTCGACTTCGTCCGCCGCTCCTACGGCATCGGCCTCGGTGCCCTGCGGCTCAAGGGTGTGATGTCCTTCGTGTCCTCGGTCACGCCGATCGACGAGGAGCACGTGCACATCCGCTGGGTGTTCACGATGCCCGAGGCCATGAAGGACTTCTCCGCCAAGATGATCACGACCTTCGTCGACGCCGTCGCCGAGGACGTGCCGATCTGGGAGAACAAGCTCTATCTCGACAAGCCGCTGCTGATCAAGGGTGACGGCCCGATCATCGAGTTCCGGCACTGGGCCAAGCAGTTCTATGGTGAGGAGGTACCCCAGACGCCGTGGATCCCCCGGCGGGTCGCCCGGCTGGAAGGAAGCGGTGTCTGAACGCGCTCTGAGCACGCGCGGTGTCGAGACCAGGGACCGCATCCTGGACGCCGCCGAGCTCCTGATGGCCGCACGCGGTGTCACGGGCGTCTCGCTCAATGAGATCAACACCGCGGCCGGCCAGCGGAACACCGCATCCCTGCACTACCACTTCGGCGGTCGCGAGGGCCTGGTCCGGGCAATCATGCAGCGGCATGGGGTCTGGCTGCGGGCCCGGCACGACGCGCTCTACGCCGAGCTGACCGAACACGGTCGCGAGGACGACGTGCGCGGCCTGGTCGAGGTCATCGTCGTGCCGGTCGCCGAGTACATCGGGCTGGGGCCGAGCCCGCGGGCCGCGGTCCGGATCTGGACCTCGGCGCTGAACCGCCCCGACCTCGCCGTCGAGGAGGTGCAGTACCTGGTCGACTCCGCGCTGACCCTGGCCTCCCGCCGGCTCATCGAGTTGATGAGCCGGCAGATGCCGCGCGACCTGGCCGTCGAGCGGCTGTTCGTGGCCTCCCAGGCGGTGCTGCACGTGCTCGCCGACCGCGCCGTCCTCGAGGACAACCCGCAGACCAGACGCCGGCTGCTGCCGCTCCCGCTGGTGGCCGCCAACCTCGTCGACATGACCGTCGCCGCGCTCACCGCCCCTGTCGGCGCGCGGACCGCCGCGGAGTTCGAGAGCGCCCGGGCCTGAGCCGCCGGGCTGGGGTCAGGCCTGGGCGGACTCCTCTTCCAGCGTCCGCTTGAGGACCTTGCCGGTCGCGTTGTAGGGCAGCTGCGACCGGAACTCCACGTGTGCCGGAACCTTGAACGACGCCAGGGATCCCGCGACCCAGTCGCGTACGTCCTGCTCGGTCAGGTCCCGGCCGTCCGCCGCGACGACGAAGGCCTTGACCTCCTGGCCGAGTACCTGGTGGGGTACCCCGATCACGCAGGCGTCGGCGATGCCGGGATGCTCCGCGAGCCGGTACTCGATCTCGATCGGGTAGATGTTCTCCCCGCCCCGCAGGATCAGGTCGCGCATCCTGCTCGCCAGATAGAGCACGCCGCCCTCGATGCGCCCGTAGTCGCCGGAGCGGTACCAGCGGTCCGGGGTGAGGGCCTGCGCGGTGGCCTCGGGATCACGCCAGTAGCCGAGGAAGACCCCGGCCCCCTTGACGTGCACCTGACCGACCTCGCCCTCGGGCAGCGGCGTGTCGTTCTCGTCGCGCACCTGGACGGACATGGTGGGGGCGGCAGCGCCGACCGAGGCCGGATGACCGTCCATCTCGGCGCCGTTGAGGAAGGTGCCGGCACCGGTCGTCTCGGTCATCCCGTAGCCGTTGGTGACCTGCATCCCCGGGAGCTTCTCCCCGATCAGCCGGAGGAGTTCGGGAGCGAAGGCCGACCCGCCACTTCCGATGACCGCCACCTGGTCGGTGCGGTAGTCGGCGAACCTCGGGTGGGTCAGCATCCGCCAGAAGTGGGTCGGCACCCCGCTCCACTGGGTCACCCCGTGGCGTTCGGTGATCTGGAGTGCCTTCTCCGCGTCCCAGCGACCCTTCTCGGGGAAGATCATTTTGATGCCGAACGTCGGGGCGTTGACCATCGCGACACAGGCTCCCGAGACGTGGAACAGCGGGTTGGCACAGATCGACGCCCGTTGCAGGCCCGGCGGGACCTGGCGCAGCGCGCCGCCGCCGGACAGTGCGGCCACCGCACCGCCGAGAGCTCCGAAGAGCCCGAAGTGCACGAAGTTGCGGTGGGACAGGGTGGCCCCCTTCGGCCGACCCGTCGTCCCGCTGGTGAACATGATCGCAGCCGGGTCGTCCTCGGTGAGTCGCACGGCGGGAAAGCCGGCCGGCGGATCGTGGAGGCCGAGCGCCGCCTGGTGGAGCTCGCTGAGGGTGCCGACCGCGACCTTCCCCGCCGCCACCGCCGAGGTGGCCTTCAGCCGTTCGAGCGGGCGGCCCTCCCCGAAGACGACGACCGGCTCGGTGAGGTCGAGGCCATGGTCGAACTCCGGCGCGGCCCACCAGCCGTTGAGGCCGACCATGATGGCGCCGAGCGCCAGCGTCGCCCAGAAGACGAGGACATGCTCCACCCCGTTGGGCGCGGCGACCGCGACCCGGTCGCCCTTGCCCACGCCGTGCCGCGTGGCCAGGACTTCGGCATAGGCCGCGGCGAGGGCGTAGGCCTGGGCGAAGGTCAATGTCTGCGGTTCCGGGCCGTCCACGACGAGGTACAGGTCGTCCGGAGTACGCTCCGCCGCCTGGACCAGCAGCGCCGGGATGTTCGGCGCCCGCTGGACGAACACCTCCACCGGCGCGCCCAGCACCTCCTCGGTCCGGCGTTCGAACGGCCCTCCCGGACCCCAGAGCAGGGCGCTGAGCTCCAGGTCGAGCAGCCGCTCGCCGCGCCAGGTCAGAGTCAGCGGATCGGTGGTCTGGTCGGCCTGCGCGGACTCGGTCACGTGGGTTCTCCTGAGACGGCGGGGTGGCGGCGCTTCATCAGATCCGCGGGACGGCCGCTTGAGGACGAGGCTCTGGATCATCGGGTCCATGAGCTCGCCCGGAACCAACCGCCTCGGCCGCACCGATCACGACCGTGCCCGTAAAGCGCACGTGCGCCCCCTCCTTGGGATAGTGGGGGCGGGTGGCCTTTCGCGCACGACCGTACGTTGATGATCGCCTGAGTTTGGCAATAATATACATCATCAAGTCTACAATCTCCTGAGAGAGGAGACCGATGAACACGACCTCCCTGGCCGGTGCGCGGATCCTGGTGACCGGCGCCTCGGCCGGCATCGGCCGGGCCTTCGCAGTGCAGGCGGTCAAGGCAGGCGCGCGCGTCGTCCTGGCCGCCCGGCGGTTGGAACAGCTCGAAGAGACCAGGGACGAGGCCGGGGGCGGGCGGCCGGTGGCCGTCGACCTCCTCGACCCCGCCGGGTGCGCCCGCCTCGCCGACGTCGTGCGGGAGGAGCTCGGCCGGCTGGATCTGCTCGTCTCGTGCGTCGGCGCCGCGCCGCTGCGGATGTTCGCCGACACCGACGACGAGGACTGGCAGCACGTCTTCCAGGTCAACGTCGTGAGCACCCACCGCCTGATCAGGTGCTGCCTCCCCCTGTTCGACCGCGGCGGCATGGTCATGGCCCTGTCGTCGGAGACCGTCCGGCAACCCCGGACCGGGCTCGGCGCCTATGCCACGAGCAAGGCCGCCCTCGATCGGATGATCGAGGGCTGGCGAACGGAGCATCCGTGGCTCCGCTTCACGACGGTCACCGTCGGCGCGACCTTCCCGACCGACTTCGGCAACGCCTTCGAAGCCGAGATCCTGGACCTCGCCCTGAACGACTGGGTCGGCCGCGGCCTGACCCAGGAGGAGTTCATGACGCCGGAGGACGTGGCGCACGTGCTGATCGGCGTCGCCGCCGCGACCGCGGGAAGGCCGGGCATCGGCGTCGACCACCTGACCCTGCGATCTCCCTCCCCCGTCCTGGGGGCCTTCAACCAGAGCCCCGCCCCGGTGGAGCCGGCACCGCTCGACGACTGAACGGTTTCCCCCGGTCGCGTAGCGTGATCGGTCATTCAGCCCCAGCACTCCGCGAGAAGGAGCCTCATGTCCAGCTACCAGACCCTGAAGTACGAGGAGAACGGCCCGGTCGCCTGGGTGACCCTGAACCGTCCCGAGGTGCACAACGCCTTCGACGTGACGATGCTGCACGAGGTCCACCAGTGCTGGCAGGAGCTGCGGGACAACGACGACATCCGGGTGATCGTGCTCACCGGGGCCGGCGACAAGGCGTTCTGCACCGGCCTCGACCGGACGGCCACCGGGGTCGGCGAGCCCGACCGGCCGCTCGACGTGGGTCAGCGCGGGGGGACTCCGTTCCACCACAACGAGCCGGGCGACCTGCTGCCGCCGAAGACCGCCGGCGGACTCTGGAAGCCGGTGATCGCGGCGGTGAACGGCATGGCCTGCGGCGGGGCCTTCTACCTGCTGGGCGAGGTGGAGTTCATCGTCGCCGCCGACCACGCGACGTTCTTCGACCCGCACACCACCTACGGCATGGCCGCCGTCTTCGAGCCGATGATGATGCTGCAGCGTATGCCGCTCGGCGAGATCATGCGGCTCTCCCTGATGGGCGCGCACGAGCGCATGAGCGCGCAGCGGGCCTACGAGGTGGGCCTGGTGCAGGAGGTCGTCCCCGCGGCGGAACTGCACGAGACGGTCGCGCGACTGGCGGACATCATCGCCTCGCAGCCGGCCCTGGCGGTCCAGGCGACGATCCGGGCGGTCTGGTACGCCCAGGAGCTCGGCTACCGGCAGGCCCTCGACGTGGCCAGGACCCTGATGCCGCTGGGCATCGACGACGACGCCCTGGCCGAGGGTCAGCGGGTCTTCACCTCGGGGAAGCGGATCGACTGGCGGCTGCGCTGATCAGGATTGAATATTTTCTCCAAAATCAAATATTCCCTTTGTGGCCTTTCTCTAGTAGCGTGCTGCAGATCACACCCGGGTGGCCCCAGGTCACCAGCTCTCCCCACCCCTGACGGATGTGGCGACCCTGCCCGCCTAGGAGGCCCCGATGGTCAGATCGCCCACCACCAGGTCGGCACGCGTCCGATGGTGGTGAACACCCGCGGCGCGATCACGAGCGGCGCGGACGCCGTCAGGCGGAAGGCGGGGTCCTTCGTCTACCAGACTGGCACGCTCTTCATCATCGGGATCGAAGGTTTTCGCAAGTCGTGGAATATCCGCCAATGGTGGGGCGAGTACGTCGAGCAGTGCTCCTTCCTGGCGGGCGTGACCGCGGTCCCGGTGATGCTCGTCGCGCTCCCGCTCGGTGGAACGATCTCACTGCAGGTCGGCCAGATCGTCCGGCAGATCGGCGCGCAGTCCGGCACCGGCGCCTCGGTCGTCCAGGCGCTGGTCACCCAGGTGGCGCCGATGGCGGCGGCCCTGCTGATCTCCGGGGCCGGCGGTTCGGCGATGGCCTCCGACATGGGCTCGCGGCGCATCCGCGACGAGCTCGACGCGATCGAGGTCCTGGGGATCAACTCGGTGCACCGGCTGGTCACACCGAGGCTCTGGGCCGCCAGCACCGTCGGCGTGATGCTCTGCTCACTGATCATCCTGGCCGGAGTCGTCGGCGGTTACTTCTTCAACGTCATCCAGCAGGGCGTCACACCGGGCTCCTACTTCGACGGAGCGACGTCCCTGCTGCGGATGCACGACCTGGTCATGACCCTGTTCAAGGCATGGATCTTCGGTTTCATCGCGGCCACCGTGGCCTGCTGGAAGGGCATGAACTGCGACTACGGCCCCAGCGGGGTCGGCCGGGCCGTCAACCAGGCCGCCGTGATCGCCGCCATGCTCGTCTTCGCCTCCAACTACGTGATCTCGACGCTCGACTATGCCCTGTTCCCCCCACGGACCTGAGAGGACCCGCCGATGGTCGCCATCTTGCCTGTCCGCACGATCGGGCGCGCGATCCAGCGCAGGGGGTCGTCGCTGACCGGGACCTCCGACTTCCTGATCTTCACCGGACGGGTGCTCTACCACCTGTTCACCGACATCCTGCGCGGCCGGTACCTGAAGACGGTGCTGAAGCAGATCAGCGACGTCGTCGCCGGGGTCGGTGCCCTCGTCCTCGGCCTCGGCATGACCTTCGTGATCTTCTTCATGTCGTTCTTCACCGGGACGACCGTCGGCCTGCAGGCCATTCCCGGCCTCCAGCGGCTGGGCGTCCAGGCGCTGGCGGGCCTGATCGCCAGCTACGCCAACGTCCGGGAGATCACCCCGATCATCGCCGGGATCGCACTGATCTTCCAGCTGGGCGCGTCCTTCACCGCGGAGATCGGCGCAATGCGGATCTCCGAGGAGATCGACGCGCTCGAGGTGATGGGGATCAACTCGCTGTGCTACCTGGTGTGCACCCGGGTGGTGGCCACCCTGGCTGCCCTGATCCCGCTCTACCTGATCGCGCTGTTCGCCAGTTTCTTCGCCACCAAACTGATCTCGGTGAAGTTCTTCGGGGTCTCTCCGGGCATCTACGACTACTACTTCAACCTCTATCTGCCACCGATCGATGTGTTCTACAGCGTGGTCAAGGTCTTCGTCTTCGCCTTCATCATCATGGTCATCCACTGCTACCGGGGCTTCTACGCCGTCGGCGGCCCGGTGGGGGTCGGCATCGCGACCGGCAAGGCCATCCGCGAGTCGATGGTCGCGATCATCATGGTGAACCTGCTGCTGTCGTACATCTTCTGGGGTCACGGATCGACGGTGAGCCTGACCGGATGAGTACCGACCTCTCAAGCCGCTCGCGGCGGCTCTACAGCCTGATCGGCGCCGGCG
>JBDSTJ010000438.1:0-3754 GCA_039928335.1 Streptosporangiaceae bacterium
ACAACGCCGTCTACCTGTGGGCCGCCTCGGTGGCCAAGGCCAACACGGTCGAGGTCGAAGCCGTCAAGAAGGCCTCCGCCGGAGTCTCGCTGGACCTGCCGGAAGGCAAGGTCACCATCGACGGCGCGAACCACCACGTCTACAAGACCGCCCGGATCGGGATCATCCAACCCGACGGCCTGATCAAGGAAGTGTGGAACTCGGGCAAGCCGATCCAGCCCGACCCGTACCTCAAGAGCTACCCCTGGGCCGCCGGCCTGAGCTAGGTGACGGTCTGACCGCTCACGCCGGACGGCCCACCACGGCCGTCCGGCGTGAGCACGTGTGACAGGCAAGGCAGGCTGAGAGGAGGAAGAGCATGCTGAACCAACTGCCGATCGGGCTGAGCATCGCCGCGGCGCTGCTGCTGATCGCGCTGGGACTGACGTTCACGTTCGGCCAGATGGGCGTGATCAACATGGCCCACGGCGAGTTCATCATGGCCGGTGCCTACACCGCGTACATGATGCAGAGCGTCGCGGGCGACCAAGCGGTCATCGTGGCGCTGCCGGTCGCGTTCGTGGTCGCCGGACTGATGGGGGTCGTGCTGGAGCGGCTGGCGATCCGCCGGTTCTACGGTAGGCCGCTCGACACACTGCTGCTCACCTGGGGCGTCAGCCTGGTGCTCCAGCAACTGGCCAGGGACCTGTTCGGGGCGCCGAACGTCAACGTCAGGGCACCGGGCTGGCTGACCGGCCGACTCGTCCTCGGCGACGCGGTCGTGCCCTACACCCGGCTTTTCATCATGGCCCTCGCGATCGTCTGCGTGGTCGGGATCTGGGCGTATCTGAACCGCTCCAGGCAGGGTCGCCGGATGCGCGCGGTCATGCAGAACCGGGAGCTCGCCGCCTGCAGCGGTGTGATCACCGAACGGGTCGACCAGCTGACGTTCTTCATCGGCTCCGGCCTGGCCGGCGTCGCGGGCGTGGCTCTGACCCTGATCGGATCGGTCGGGCCGACGCTCGGCACCAACTACATCGTCGACGCCTTCCTCGTCGTGGTCGCGGGCGGTCTCGGCCAGCTGCGCGGCGCGGTCCTCGCAGCACTCGCACTGGGCCTGCTCAACTCCTACGCCGAGTTCTGGACGGACGCGAGCCTCGCGAAGGTCATCGTGTTCGCCTCGATCGTGGCCTTCCTCCAGTTCCGTCCGCAGGGCATGTTCGTCCTCCGCTCCCGGGCCCTCACATGAGGGCGCGGTTCCCGCTCACCGGGCGGCTGTCGGACCGGACCCGCGGCTACGTGCTGTTCCTGTCGGTCGCGGTGCTGGTGCTCGCCGTGGCTCCGGGGGTCCTCGACCCGTTCCGGCTGGGCCTGCTCGCCAAGTACCTGTGCTTCGCGATCGCCGCCCTCGGCATCGGCCTGGCCTGGGGCCAGGGCGGCATGATGACGCTCGGCCAGGGTGTGTTCTTCGGCCTCGGCGGCTACGCCATGGGCATGTTCCTCAAGCTGCACGACGCGGGCGACGGCGCGCTCCCGGACTTCATGGTCTGGAGCGGCGTCGAGGAACTGCCTGCGATCTGGGAGCCGTTCCGGAACCCGGTGATCGCGATGGCCCTGGTCGTGGTGCTCCCGGTGACGGTCGCGGTCCTGCTGGGCCTGCTGGTGTTCCGCCAGCGGGTGCGCGGGGCCTACTTCGCGATCCTCAGCCAGGCGCTGGCCGCGGCCTTCGTCATCTGGCTGGTCGGCCACCAGGGTCTGACCGGCGGCACCAACGGCCTCACCAACTTCTATGACGTGTTCGGGATGGACCCCGAGGAGGACAGCACCCAGCGGGTCTTCTACTTCGTGGTCGCCGGGGTGCTCGGTGTGCTGTACCTGGGGGCGCGGCAGCTGATGAAGAGCCGGTTCGGCCGGCTGCTGATCGCCATCCGGGACGGTGAGGACCGGGTCAGGTTCCTCGGCTACAACCCGGCGACCGTCAAGACGATCACCTTCGCGGTCTCGGCCGGTATGGCGGGCATCGCGGGTGCGCTCTACGTCCCGGTCGTCGGCATCATCTCGCCTGCACTGCTGGGGGTCGTGCCCTCGCTGGAGCTGGTCGTGGCGGTGGCGATCGGCGGCAGGTTCGCGCTCGGCGGCGCGGTCCTCGGCGGGGTGCTCATGAACTGGGCGCACACCACACTCAGCGAGAACTGGGCCGAGGGCTGGACCTACCTGCAGGGTGGCCTGTTCATCCTGGTGATCATGCTGGCGCCCAAGGGCATCGTCGGGCTGTTCCGGCAGCTGGGCGACCTGCGGGCCAGGCGCAGGAGCAATCCGGTCAAGGCCGTCCCGGTCACGGAGAAGGTGATGGTATGAGCGCTCTGCTGGAGATCGAGGGCCTCGAGGTCTCCTTCGACGGATTCAAGGCGATCAACGGCATCGACCTGACCGTGGGGGAGGGGGAGCTCCGCTTCCTGATCGGCCCCAACGGCGCGGGCAAGACCACCCTGGTCGACATCATCACCGGCCTGACCAAGCCGACCGCCGGGACCGTGACCTTCGCCGGGACGAAACTGAACGGGCGCAAGGAGCACAAGATCGTACGGCTGGGCATCGGTCGTACCTTCCAGACGTCGGTGGTGTTCGAGGAGCTGTCGGTTCTGGAGAACCTCGACCTGGCCGCCAGCTTCCGCCACCCCCTGTGGGCGATGCTGCGGCAGCGGCGCAACGTGTCCCCGGAGGTCCAGGCCGCGCTGGAGACCATTGGACTGCAGGACCTGGCGGACAGGCCCGCCGGCATCCTGTCGCACGGCCAGCGGCAGTGGCTGGAGATCGGCATGCTCATCGCCCAGCAGCCCAGGCTGCTCCTGCTCGACGAGCCGGTGGCGGGCATGAGCAAGGACGAACGGGAGCGGACCGGCGAGCTGCTCCAGCTGATCGCCCAGGACCACACGGTCATCGTGATCGAGCACGACATGGAGTTCCTGCGCAGGTATGCCTCGACGGTGACCGTGCTGCACGAGGGCACGGTCCTGGTCGAGGGCGACGTGGCGGCCGTCCAGGCCGACCCCCGGGTGCAGGAGGTCTATCTCGGCCGACGGAAGGAGACCGACGATGCTCACGGTTGAGGGACTCGAGGCGGCCTACGGTCGGGCCAGGGTGCTGTTCGGGATCGACATGGCCGTCGAGGCCGGTCAGCTGATGTGCGTGATGGGCCGCAACGGTGTGGGCAAGACCACCCTGCTCAACTCGGTCATGGGTGTGCTCCCGCCGAGCGCGGGCCGGGTCGTGTTCGACGGCCGCGACGTGACCCGGATGAAGACCCACGAGCGGGTCCGGGCCGGGATGGGCTACGTCCCGCAGGGACATGGCACGTTTCCGCAGCTCACGGTCGCCGAGAACCTTCAGGTGACGTTGGAGGCGACGGCACACCGGGACAGCAGGGCGGTGGAGGAGGCCCTGGAGGTCTTTCCCCGGCTGGTGCCGCTGCTGAAGCGCCGGGCCGGGTTCCTGTCCGGCGGCCAGCAGCAGCAGCTCGCGATCGCGCGGGCCCTGGTGACCCGCCCCAAGATGCTGATCCTGGACGAGCCGACCGAGGGCATCCAGCCGTCGATCGTCCTGGAGATCGAGGAGGTGATCGAGTCCCTGCACGCCACCGGCCTCGCGATCCTGCTTGTGGAGCAGTATCTGGAGCTGGCGCTCAGGCTGGCCGACCGGTTCGTCATCCTGGAGGGCGGCCAGGTCGCCCACGCGGGCGGCACCGAGGAACTGCGGGACGAGAAGGTCAGCCGGC
>JBDSTJ010000439.1:0-6354 GCA_039928335.1 Streptosporangiaceae bacterium
GCCTCGACATCCCGGTGATCCAGCTGCTGGCGGGGAGCACGGCCGTCGCCATGTACGCGGTGGCGCTTCCCGTGGCCGAGGGACTGTTCCTCCTGCCGACCGCGGTCGCGCTGGTGATCTTTCCCCGGGTGACGGCGGGAGCCGTCGACGCGCAGGCGGCGATCCGGATCGCCTGTACCGTCCTCGCCGTCGTCGCAGCAGCCGCCGTCGTGGCGGCCGCGGTGGCACCCGTCCTGTTCCCCGTGATCTACGGGCAGCCCTACGCCGACGCCGTGCACGTGATCTGGGCGATGCTCCCCGGCCTCGTGCTGTTCAGCGCGGGCCGCCCGCTCCAGGCGTACCTGGCGGGCGTGGACCTGCTCCGTCCGATCGTCATCGCGACCGTGGCCGCCGCCGTGGTGACCATCGTGCTGCTCATCACGCTGGTCCCCCGTCACGGCGCGGTCGGCGCCGGAATCGCGGACTCGGCCGGATACGTGGTGTTCGCAGCGCTGCTCAGCCACAGCATCCGCCAGGGAAGAAGCATGAGAGAGGCATTCTCCGACCTGGCGGGCAGACCGGGCGTGGCAAGAACAGCCCTGGTGGCGGCGGCTCTGGCGGCCGCGGTGGTGGCCGGCTTTCTCGCGACCGCCTCGCCCCCGGCCGCCACCGCAGCCGGGCTGACGCTCATCGTGCTGGCCTGCCTACTGATCCCGGACGCGGCCCTCTACACGCTCGCGGCAGCGGTCCCGCTGTCGCAGTCCGACTTCGGCGCTTCGCTGGTCAGCCCGAGACGACTGGTCGCCCTGATGCTCATCTGCCTCCTGAGCCGTGCCGTCACCAGCCGAGGGGTCCTGCGGCCGAACCGGATCGGCGCCCTCCTCACCGTCGGCACCGTCGGCTATCTGGTCCTGGCCAGTGTCATCGGCGGCGGCGTCGACACCTCGGGGACCGGCACCTGGCAGTATCTCCTGCTGGTCTGCGCACCACTGCTGGTGCTGCCGTTGATCGTCGAACCCGGGCCGACCCTCGACCGGGCGCTGCTGGTGTTCTGCTTCGGAACCGTGGCTGTGGCCGCGATGCAGATCGCGCAGGCTGGTTCCATCTTCGCCACGAACCCGGGCCTGGCCCCCGCCGACAGTGCGGTCCTGGCCATCACCCAGCCGGGCACCGTCAACCACAATGCGCTGGGTGCCATGTTCATCATGGCGGTCGCCGTTCTGCTGGCGCGCCTGCCGGCCACCCGTAGGGTCCTGCCGCAGCTGGCGATCGGCGCCGGGGTCGTGCTGCTCGCCGTCGGAGTCGCCTACTCGCTGAGCCGCGCCGCCTACCTGGCGGGGATCGTGATGCTCACGGCCTATGCCCTCCGCAGATCGCTGCGCGGCATGGTGGTGCTGGCCGTCAGCGTGGCGGGCCTCTTCCTCTGGCTGCCCGCCCCGATCATGGCCCGGTTCGGCTCGTCGTTCGGTGGCAGCAATCTGGACATCGATTCCGCCGTACGACTCGACCTGTGGACCAGCGCCCTGCGGATGTTCGAGGCCAACCCGGTCTTCGGCGTCGGATACCTGCGCTTCGCCAGCGGACTACCCGCCTACTACCGGATGACCGGAAATTACGATGTCATGCTCCTGCAGTTTCCGCTCCTCGAATATGCCCACAACACGTATCTGACCGTGCTCTCGCAGGCCGGCCTGGTGGGCGTGGCCGGGATCGGCGCGCTGGTCGTGCTCGGCGTCCGCCGGGCGTGGTCGGCTCTGCGCGCGGGTGATCAGGCGGGCGAGGCGACACTGCTGGCCATGGTCGGTGCCGGGATCTGCTCGATGTTCGGCGAGGTCCTGATGGTCCCCGCTCTGCTGGTCGGCCTGATGCTGATCATTCTGGCGGCCAAGCCGGCGGCTGCGCCGCTCCTGGTGGTGCGATGAACTCGCCTGCCCCCGGAGGGCCGCGGCCGCTGCGGATCGTGCAGATCACCTCGACGGCGGTCGGCGGGAGCTGGTTCTACGATCAGGTGCGAGGCCTGACCGAACTGGGCAACGAGGTCTGCACCGTGCTGCCGCGTGAGGGTCCGCTCGCCGACCGGCTGCGCGGGATCAGCGGCGTACGGGTGGAGATCATCCCGTTCGGCCTGTCCCGCCGGATCAGGCAGCTGCCGCGGCTGCTCGGCGCGCAGTGGCAGTTGATGAAGTTCCTGCGGGACTTCCAGCCGGATGTCATCCACTCGCATCTGATCATCGCGATGCTCGTCAGCCGGGTGGCCTCGCTCGGCTCCCGGTCGGCGCTCGTGGTGTCCCAGGTTCCGGGCCTGGTGCATCTGCGGATGCTCCCCTTCCGCCTGCTGGATCGCCTCTCGCTGCGACTGGACGATCTGGTGCTCGGATCGTGCAAGGCGATCGCGCGCCGCTACCAGGCGATGGGGGCGCGGGCGGTCGAGGTCAGCTACTACGGCTGTGACGTGCACCGGTTCGACCCGCACACGCCGCCGGACACGTTCCGCCGCGAGTTCGGGATCAGCGAGGGCACGCCGACCATCGGCATGCTCGCCTACATGTATCCGAGCAAGTTCCGGGACTTCCGCGAGATCGGCGTCAAGGGGCATGAGGTCTTCATCGACGCCGTGCCGCTGATCCTGCAGCAGTACTCCAACGCCAGGTTCTTCGTGGTCGGTGACGAACTGATCGGCGACGGTGAGTACCGGCGGGCACTGGAACTCCGCGCCGCGCGGCTGGGCGTCGGCGACCGAATTCAGTTCACCGGTTTCCGGTCCGACCTCAACTCGGTCATCGCCGGGCTGGACGTGCTGGTGAACCCATCGATGGATGAGTCCGCCTGCTACACCGTGGTCGAGGCCCTGCTCATGCTCAAAGGCGTGGTCGCGACCGACGTCGGCGGGCTGCCGGACACCGTCCGGCACGGCCGGACCGGACTGCTGATCCCACCCGCCGATCCGACTGCACTCGCCCAAGCCGTGGCGACGCTGGTCGCCGATCCCGCGACGCGACGAGAAATGGCCGGCCACGGCCGTGAACTCGCACTACGCCAGTTCGACATCGCCAGGACGGTGAGCCAGGTGGACGACCTGTACCGCCAGGCGTTGGCCGCGCCGGGACGCCGTCGGCGACTGCGCAGGCAGAACGCATGACGGCCAGGCCCGCACTGAGCGACCTGGCCAGGAAGGCGATAGGCGATCTTCGGCGGCCGAGCTTCCCCATCGACGCGCCGATCCGGCCGGGCGGCCCGCCCGACGGGTACCCGCTCGACAGGTACCCCATCGACAGGTACCCGATCGACCTGCGCCCCATGACTGCCGGAACGGTGCTCGACGACGAGGGCCTCGTGGTGACCCGGGCCGCGACCGGCGACACCTACCGGAACCCGGTCTCGATCAGCCTGTATGCGCTGGGACGACACACCAGCACGCTGGCCGACCGGGCCGACCGGGCTGACCGGGCGCCGGCCGTGCAGGCGCTGCTGGCCCAGGCCAACTGGCTGCGCGCCGCCCAGGACGGCAACGGCGGCTGGCGCTATCCGGTACCAGTGCCGCGCTACGGGGTCCGCCCGGGATGGTACTCGGCAATGGCCCAGGGCCTGGCGGTGTCGGTGATGCTGCGCGGGTACGCCGCGACCGGACAGCGGTCCTTCCTCGACGCAGGCGGGGGCGCGACGGAACTGATGCTCCGGCCCCTGGCCGCAGGTGGATGCGCAGAGTACGACCAGCGAGGGCGCCCCTTCCTTGAGGAGTGTCCGTCAGACCCGGTCAGCCACATCCTCAACGGTGCGGTCTTCGCGCTCTTCGGTCTGTGTGAACTGAGCCGGCACCAGGGCGGTGCCATCCATGAACCGGCGGCCGAGCGGCTCGGCGACTCGCTGGCCGACTTCGACCTGGGGTACTGGACCAGATACGACCTGCGCGACAGTGCGCCCGCCACTCTCGCCTACCACTGCCTGCACGTCGCGCTGCTGACCGCGGCCGGGCGAGTGCTGGCCGACTCGCGATGGCTGACCATGGCCTCCGCATGGGACCGCTACCCGCGCAACCCGGCACTGCGGCTGCGGGCCGCAGCGGGCAAGGGCCTTTATGTTCTCAGGGAGCGCCATGCGGCTTGTGACCAGGTCCCGAGACGGGGGCGGGCGTGAACGGCGCGCCGCTGCGCATCCTCCTGCTCGCCCCGGCCGGATCGGCGCATACCCGGCGCTGGGCGGATGACTTGGCCATGCGCGGTCATACGGTCACCGTATGCAGCTGGCATGATCCGGGCCTGCGTGCTGCCGACTGGCAGACCGTGGCCGCTCCGGGGGTCGGAACATACTGGCCATGGCGGGCGATGCGCGCGGTGGGCTGGCTGCGCCGCGAGGTGCGCCGGGCCTGTCCGGATGTCATCCACGTCCACTCGCTCGGCGTGCACGGGGCGCTCTCCCTGGCGCTACCGGACCGGGCGGCACCGCGCCTGATCACCCCCTGGGGTTCTGAACTACGTGCCGCGGACCGGCACCCAGGCCGGGCACTCGTCGCCCGGCTGGCCCTGCGCCAGGCCGCTCAGGTGGTGCCGACCTCCCGGGAAATGGCCGCGCGGGTCGCGGACCGCTACGGGGTCCCCCGATCGCGGATCACGGTTCTGTCCTGGGGAGTACCGGACGCGCTTCTGGACGCCGGGGGCGATGGCGGCCCCCGGCTGACACGTGCCCGGTACGGCATTCCGGCCGGTGCCACAGTCCTGCTCTCGGTCCGCAGCACCTCGCTGGTATACCGGACGCACGAGATTCTCGCCGCATTCACCCATGCCGCACGCAACCGCCCCGACCTGTTCCTGGTGATACTGGCCGGCCACCAGCCGACGAACACCGCCGCCAGGGACGCGCAGCGGGACTATCTCGCGCTGCTGCGCCACCGCGCGCTGGAACTGGCCGGGCAGATCCTCGTGATCGAGCAACCGCTCAGCCATGTTGAGATGTTCGGCCTGATGCGCGTCAGCGAGTTGGCGATCTCGGTGCCCCGGGCCGACCAGCGGAGCTCATCGGTGTTGGAAGCTGCGGCAGCCGGCTGCCGCCTGCTGCTCTCCGACATCGCTCCCTACCGCGAACTGGTGGCCGACGGCCTCCAGGCACACCTGCTTCCTGACCCCCTGGGCACGACGCTGGCCCGCGCACTGACCCATGCCGCGCCGCTCACGACCCCTGTCCGCCTGGCGAACCAGCAGCTGATCAGCCGGACTGAGCGCAGCTCGACCAAGCTCGCTCAACTGGAGCAGCTCTATCAGAGCCTGGCACAGGGGCGCTGACAGTGCACGTTGACCGGGGAGATCAGCCGCGCTCGCACTCCCGCCAGAGGTCCGCGCCACACTCCGAGGCCATCCGGCTTCACCTGTTCAACACAAGAGGAGCCTGCGCATGATCCGACCCACCACCTGCCTCACCCTGACGGTCGTCCTGTCCTTCGCCATCCCCTCCACAGCCCTGGCCGCGATGCCCCCAGGCTGTGGACAACTCGGCCCCGTCATCGACTACCTCAACGGCCAGGAGCATTGCCACGACGCGCAGAACGACATACTGCACAGCCTGACGCCCTGGCAGCAGCCCAACGGGCCGAGAGTCACCCAGGACCCAGCACACCAGGCACCCGATCCCCAGACCGCCGCCCCCACGAAGACCACGAATCCCGACCCTCGAGAGCTACGGCCAAGCCTTTCCTCTCCCGCGCCTCACCTGCCGCGCCCTCATTCCCCACCGCATCAGGCGCAGGTGGCTCCCCCACCAGCACCGGTCACGAAGTCGCCTGCGAGCCATCCCCAGCGGCCAGGGACCGCTCCGACCGCGCAAACGCTTCCGCGTGCCACGGCGACCATGGTCAGGCCGTACCGTCACACGCCCGAGACCAGAACACACACGTTCTCCTGGCTCTGGCCGGCCTGGCTCCTCCTCCTCGCGGCCACGATCCTGACCGCCTACACCGGCCGACGACCACTCCGAACAGCGTTGAACAACATCCTGAACCACCCCACACCAGCACCCACCACGCTCGCACCCACCTGGTCACCCTTCGCGATCCCCCGCCTCAACATCACCGGACCCAGCGCCGAATCCGTCCTACGAGGAATGGCCCTGGAGGCACTCCGCACAGGAACCGAAGTCATCATGACCCGATCCGACGCCTCCCACCTCCTCGGCCACACCACCGCCAACCCGATCGAAGAACCAACCCCCAGCCTGATCCTCACCGACAACACCAACGCGGCAATCGACCACCTCAAAACCACCGGAGCACCCCGCCTCCTCATCAGCTGCACCAACGACTCCGGACTGACCGACGACGCAATCCGCCGACTACCAGGACTACGCGCCGAAGTCACACTGACAACCGCAACACCAGCCACAGTCCAT
>JBDSTJ010000440.1:0-6183 GCA_039928335.1 Streptosporangiaceae bacterium
GCGGTCATGCGCGAGCAGCGGCACGGCCGGATCCTGCTGGTCGCCTCGACCGCCGGGCTGCACGGCGAGCCGACCGTGTCGGCCTACGCCGCGAGCAAGGGCGCGGTCATCGCGCTCGGCCGCAGCACCGCCGTCGAGGGCGCGGGCCGGGGCGTCTTCACCAACGTGCTGCTCCCCTATGCCCTCACCCAGATGACCGACGCCGGGATGGATCCCCGGCACCGGGCCCTGATGGACCCCGACGCCGTCGCCCCGGTCGCGGCCGCGCTCTGCGACCCCCGGTGCACCCTCAACGGCGAGGTCATCGTCGCGGCCGGCGGCGGCCTGCGGGTGGCGAGCCCGGTCGAATGGGGCACCGTCCCGCTGCCCGCCGGGCCCACCCTGGACCCGGCCGGGCTCTCCGCCCTGGTCGCGCTCAGCCGCAAGGGCCCGGTCCATGAGTACGTCAACGCCCAGGACGGCTTCCTGGACCTTGCCGAGGAGCTGAACCGATGAACGCGTCCGCACTGCTGATCAACCTGGCCGTCACGGTGGCCGCCGTGGCCGCCACGATGCTGGCGACCATGGCCTACGCGCTGCGCACCAGGACGCAGAGCGTCGTCGACACGATCTGGGGGCTGGGCTTCGTTGTGATCGCGGCGGTCTCCTTCGCGGTCTCGGGAATCCAGGGTGAGGGCCTGACCGCACGGCGGATCATCCTGTTGGTGCTCACCGCCCTGTGGGGGCTGCGGCTGGGCGGCTACATCCACGCCCGCAACCACGGCCAGGGCGAGGACCCGCGCTACACGGCCCTGATGCGCAGGAACACCGGGCCGGTCGTCCCGTACGTACTCAGAACGATCTACTGGAGGCAGGGCGCGATCATGTGGGTGGTGTCGCTGCCCGTCCAGGTAGGGATGTACGAGCGGGGCGCACTCGGCGTCCTCACCTGGCTGGGCATCGCGGTCTGGGCGATCGGCTTCGCCTTCGAGGCGGTCGGCGACCTGCAGTTGGCCCGGTTCAAGTCCGTGCCCGCCAACCAAGGCAAGGTGATGGACCGGGGCCTGTGGGCCTGGACCCGGCACCCCAACTACTTCGGCGACGCCACCGTCTGGTGGGGGCTGTTCCTCATCGCCTGTTCGCACTGGATCGGGCTGCTCACGGTCGTCGCCCCGGTCCTGATGACCCACATGCTGGTGAACAAGAGCGGCAAAGCCCTGCTGGAACGGCAGATGTCCCGCAAGCGCGGCCCCGAGTACGCCGACTACCTGGCCCGGACCAGCGGCTTCTTCCCCCGGCCCCCCAGGCGCGCACGGACCTGACCATGGAGCGGCTGGCCATAGTCTCGCGGGGGGTCACCCGGGGGGTGGGCCCACAAT
The DNA here is from genome assembly GCA_039928335.1 of Streptosporangiaceae bacterium. Lineage (GTDB taxonomy): Bacteria > Actinomycetota > Actinomycetes > Streptosporangiales > Streptosporangiaceae > Actinocorallia. The sequence continues at coordinate 1,359 of JBDSTJ010000440.1, forward strand.
GATCGTGTCTCTGTCGGCCCGCGAAGGAACACCATGACCCGAGTGCTCGTCGTCGACGACGAACCGCAGATCCTGCGGGCCCTGCGCATCAACCTCGAGGCCCGCGACTACGCGGTGGCCGTCGCCGCGGACGGCACCTCCGCGCTGCGCCAGGCCGGCGACTGGCACCCTGACCTGGTCGTCCTGGACCTGGGCCTGCCCGACCTGGACGGCGTCGACGTCATCCACGGGCTGCGCGGCTGGACCCGGGTGCCGATCATCGTGCTGTCCGGCCGGGTCGGCAGCCGCGACAAGGTCGAGGCCCTGGAGGCCGGCGCCGACGACTACGTGACCAAGCCGTTCGGCATCGACGAGCTGATCGCCCGGATCCGCGCGGTCACCCGCCGGATCACCCCGGACCTGGGAACCCGCACCGTCGAGATCGGCGGGTACACCGTCGACCTGCTGACCAAGACCGTTCTCGACGCCGGGAACACCGCGCTACGCCTCACCCCCACCGAATGGCATCTGCTGGAGCTCCTCGTGCGCAACCCGGGCCTGCTCGTCAGCCAGCAGTACCTGCTCAACGAGGTCTGGGGTCCCACCTACGTGCGCAAGACCCACTACCTCCGCCAGTACATGGCCCAGCTCCGCCACAAACTGGAACCCGACCCGGCCCACCCCCGCCACCTCCTCACCGAGCCGGGAATGGGCTACCGCTTCCAACCCTGAGCCCCCGGTTTCCGGGACGGTCAGCGGCGCAGGTCGCCGCGCAGGACCCGCTGGACCAGGTCGTCGCCGAACTGACCGTATCCGGTGCGCGCCCACAGGCTCTGCGCCGCGTAGTACGGGACCGTCCTGCCGTCCACCCGGTCGGCCAGCGCCTGGGGGGCATGGTGGTCCCGCACGGCCCGGGCGCAGGCTCGGCAGGCCTGCACGCGCAGGCGGTCCCGGCTGCCCAGCTCACGCCAGTTGACGACGGTCGCCGAGTCGCCGTGCAGCGGGTTGAAGAAGCAGAGCGGGCCCGGCGGGATCTCCTTGCCGCCCCCGGCCAGGGACCGGGCCGAGGCGAGCGCGTCCCGGCCCTGGTCGATGAGGACCAGCACCCCGGCGAGGTCGGGAACTCCCGTGGCGGCGTCCAGGGTCTTGGCCGCGGCCTGGTAGGCGTCGAGCGCCAGGGTCATCAGGTCGTGCACCCGGGACGCCGAGGTGTCGACCTCGGTGGTCTCCAGCAGTTCGCCGAACGTGACGACCTCCTGCCCTGCCTGGGCCCGCAGGCCGTCCGCGTCGGCCTCGTCCGCCGCGGCCAGCGCCGCGCGGGGCAGGAGCAGCGGGTGCCCCACCCGGGCCACCTGGCCCGAGCGCCGCCACCGCCACACCACCAGGCCCACCACGGCAGCGCCCACCACTCCGGCGACGATCGGCACCACCGGGGTTCCGCCGTCTTCGCCGCCGTCCGCGCCGGGCCGGGCGGAGGGTCGGGAACTGTGCAGGTAGGCGGTGGCCTTCTCGTAGGCGGCCTGACCGCCCCCGGCCGCGACCAGCTCGACAGCCTTGATCAGCCGGTCGGCGAGCGTCGCCTCGTCCATCTCGGGCAGGAAGAACGGGATCCGGGCGGCGGACTCGGAGTCCCGCTGCGACTCCCGGGTCCCGCCGAACTGCCGAGCCTCCAGCTGGCGGCCGGTCGTGCCCAGCGTCAGGTAGACCCCGTCCCGGCCGAGCCGGTCGTGCACCACGGTCACGAGCTGTTCGGGCTCGTCCCAAGTACCGCCCTTGACCAGCGGTACCACCACCACGAACACCTTCATCGGCGCGGTGCCGATGGCGGCGAGGAGCTCGGTCCGCTTGGCCGCCGGCAGGGCCGAGGCGAGCGAGGGATCGAAGTAGACCGGGGTGCGGCGCAGCGCAGTCGCGATCTTCGTTCCGGCGGAGGGTTCAGTCGACACCGAGGGACTCCAGGACTCGCTTGGCCAGGTCGGGGTCGCCGAAACCGCGTTGCCAGCGGCCCTCGACCTGCGGATAGGGTCGGCCGCCGGGCACTCTCAGCACCCTGAGCCGTACGGCCTTGGCCGAGACGCCCGCGCACTCCGTGCAGACCCTGCCGGGCGGCAGCCCGGAGAGGGTGCGGGCCCGGACGGCCCGGCCGTGCAGCGGGTTGGCCTGGCAGAGCGCGGGCGGGCGGGACAGGCCCTCGGCCAGCGCGATCCGGCCCTGGGTGGCCAGCACGATCACCCCGACCAGGTCCAGCGCCGCGTCGGCGTCCCGGCCGGCCGGGCGGCGGCCGACGTCGTCGGACAGGATCCGGGCCGCGTCGTAGGACGTCAGCGCGGCGATCCGTCCCGCGGCGTCGTCGGCGGGCGGCAGCAGCCGGGCCAGCTCGTTGAGCTCCCGGGTGGCCTGGGACCGCAGCTCCCTGACCTTGGGGCTGGTGCGGACCTGCGGTCGGCCCCGGCCACCGGACCTGATGATCGCCCGAGTCCCGGCGAACAGGCCGTACAGCAGGGACCCGATCAGCGGGCCGGCCAGCAGGACACCGAGAAGGAAGGGCCCCCAGAACTCCGGGCCCTCCGGCGAATCCCGCTCCTGGCCGAACGGGTCGGGCGGGGAGGGCCGGCGAGGCGTCTCAGGCGCGGTGACCGGCGAGCCGGCCACCGCGGTGAGGACCTGCTCGATCCGGGCGGGCAGGTCCGCGAAGGGGTCGCGTTCGTCGGTGGGATTGCGCTCCTCGCTGCGGTAGCCGAGGTCGCGCGGGATCTGGAAACCCTCCTCCTCCAGCCGCCCGTCATGGTCGGCGATCAGGTAGAGACCGTCGCGGCCGAGCCGCTGGTGCAACCCGAACAGGAACGAGGAGTCGCTGCCCTCGGACTCGGAGTCGAGCGGGTTGGGGATCACCGTGACGAAGACCGGCACACCGAGCTGCGCCGCCGCGGCCTTCATCGCCGCTCTGATCCGGGTGCGGGCCGGGCCGTCGAGCACGTCGGCGAGGTCGTCGTCCACGAACAGCGGGGCAGCGGCCAGCTCCCCGGCGACCCGGTCCCAGCGCGCCCCCGCATAGGGCGGGTCCCCGGCATACGCCGGCCCGACCGGCCCGAGCAGCAACCCGGCCGCCAGCACGGCCCTCAGCCACCTCACCGCCGCCCGCCCTTCCCTCTGTTCTTCTGCACGTTCCTTCGCCGGCCCCGCCAGGCGAGCACCCCGATCAGTGGAAGCCCTGTCAGTGCCGTGCCGGCCACGAACGCGGTCATCTCCGCCCGGTCCCGCGCGTCGCTGCGGCTCCGGTACTCCGACTCGGGCGCCCTGCGCCGTTCCTTGATCCGTGCGCTGACATCGGGTGAGCGAAGGATCTCCACGAACCGCTCCACGTGCTCCACCGCCCCCGCCGCATAGGGCAGTTCGACCCGCGCGGTCAGCCAGGCGTCGCTCACCGGCAGGGAGCCACCGAACTGCCGAGCGGTGCCGCTCCCTGACGGGTCCGTCACCAGATAGACGCCGTCCCGCTCCAGCCGGTCGTGCAGCAGCGAGATCAGTTCCTCGGGCCGCTGCCGTTCCTCGAAACTGAGGGAGGGAGACTCCACCACCACGTAGAACCGCACGCCGAGAGGGGCGAGCACCGCCCTGATCCGCTCGGCCGAGTCCGGTGGCAGCACCCTCAGGACATGGTCGGTCACCTGTACCGGATCCTTCGCGAGCCGTGCGGCCAGGAGATCAGCACGGCTCCGCACCGGGTCGGCCCCAGCCGATGCCGTGCCGAACCACCCCACCAGCAAAACCATCGCCAGTACCGCAAACGCCTCAGACCGCCGCACGGTCAGTGAGTCTACGGACTTTCGACCACCACAGTTCCACCCGCAGGTGTGATCCATGGCGGGTGCGGTCCAGGAATGAGGGTCGGACCCGCGGGTAGGGACCTCGCCATGACAGCCATCGCTCGTATGCGCTCGATCGTGCTGGACTGCCCGGACCCGCACTCGCTCGCGGCCTTCTATCGCGGTCTGCTGGGCGGAGCGATCGTCACCGACGAGGACGACTGGGTCACGCTCTCCGTGGCGGGCCGGACGCGGGTCGCCTTCCAGGAAGCCGCCGACTACCGGCCCCCACGCTGGCCGGATCCCGCCCATCCCCAGCAGCTCCACCTCGACCTGACCGTGGACGACCCCGACCTGGCCGAGGCGCAGGTGCTGGCGATCGGCGCGACCAAAGCCGCCGTGCAACCCGACGAGAAGCACTTCCGTGTCTTCCTCGACCCCGCAGGCCACCCGTTCTGCCTGTGTGTCGGCAAGCCGGAGGGCCTGGAGGACACCTGAGGGCAAGCCCCGGCCGGTAGACAGAAGGCCGCAGTTGGCGCGGCACGCACACGAAACACCTCTATTCGTCGAACACCCTGTCGACCTTGGCCCTCAGGTCGGTGGCCGCCTTCTCGGCCACGGCCCGGGCACCGGCCCGCCAGGCGTCCCGGGTGGCCTCGTCGAGGTCGTCCCAGCCGGGAATCGGCAGGTTCTGCTGATCTCTGAATCCGGTGGTCTGCCCGTACGCCCGGTAGGCGGCGCGGGCGAGTTCGTCCGGCTGGTCCCCGTCCGGCTCGAAGCCGGGCTCACCGGCAGGTACGAGTCTCAGCTCGAGCTCGTAGCCCGCGTGGAACAGCAGCTCGGCCAGGGTCCCAGTCCGGAGGTCACCGTCGCCGTTGAGGGCACGCCGCAGCCGGCGGGTCTGGATCGCCTTGCGCTCGACTCCCCACAGCAGGATCAGGACCTGTCTGCGCAGACGCGCCGACGCCAGCCTGGCCGCCCCGCCAGGTTGCCCCGCCATCATCTCGTACATGCTCATAGTTACCCCGTCGGCAGTGTAG
>JBDSTJ010000441.1:0-7049 GCA_039928335.1 Streptosporangiaceae bacterium
GCACGCGCCGTGGCGGGGGCGGTTCCTGCCTCACCCGCTCCCGGCCGGTGAGCGCCTGCGGTCCTACGCGACCTGGTGCAACGCGGTGGAGGGCAACACGACGTTCTACGCCGTCCCGGCGCGGGCCACGGTCGAGACCTGGGCGGAGCAGACCGATCCGGACTTCCGGCTCGTGGTCAAGCTGCCCAAAACGATCACGCACGAGCGCCGGCTCGTCGACACCGGCGTGGAGGTCGGCGGGTTCCTGACCGCGATCGAACCGCTCGGCCCCCGCGCCCACGCCCTGTGGGTGCAGTTGCCCGGCTCCTTCGGCCCGAACGACGTCGGCACCCTGGCGTCGTTCCTGCGCGGGCTGCCCACCTCCTACCGGTACGCCGTCGAAGTCCGGCACCGCGCGTTCTTCGAGGACCCGCGCTCGGCCCGGCAGCTCGAACGGGTCCTCGGCGGCGTCAACGCCGAATGGGTCCCGTTCGACACCGTCACCCTGTTCCAGCGCCCGCCGTCCAGCGACTCCGAACGCGAAGCCTGGATGAACAAGCCCCGGCTGCCCCGACGCTCCCAGGCGCTCACCGACCGGCCCATCGTCCGCTACCTCGGCCGTGACTCCACCGAGGACACCACCGAGGGCTGGCGGTTGTGGGTCGACACCGTCACCGCCTGGCTGCGTGAGGGCCGCTCCCCCACGTTCTTCGTCCACACCCCCGACAACGCCGAAGCCCCGGCCCTCTGCCGGTCCTTCCACGACGAGGTCCGCACCCGCGTCCCGGAACTGGCGCCCCTCCCCGACCCGGCCCCGGTAGAGCCCCTCACTCTTTTCTGAGATCGGTATCCCGTTCAGCTCACCGTGACCTGGCCGCCGGCCTTGCGGTGCTGGCCGACGTGCGGGGCCTCCGCCCCGGCGGCGGCCTCGGCGGTCGCGCCCTCCGGCTCGTTGCGCGGCAGCAGCAGCACCGAACCCGCCGCCAGGACCAGGCCGACCCCCGACAGGAGGAATTTGCCCGGGGTCTGCGGCCATGGCTGCCCGTAGACCAGGATCCCGGTGAGCCACAGGGACGCCTTCGAACCCACTGCCAGCACCAGGATCACCACCGACAGCCGACAGCGCTGCAGCCCGATCTGCGCCAGCGCCAGCCCGGTCAGACCGGCGACCACCACGACATAGGGGTGCGGAGTCCGCAGCAGCGGCTCCCAGCCGTAGGGGTGGTCCCGGATCAGATGGGCGATGCTCGCACCCGAACTCTCCGCGCACCCGACCAGCAGCCCCGCACCCATCCCGAACGCCACCCCGGTCACCCGTCTGGCATGCCGCCCCTCAGGCTTGTCCCGGACCGTGAACAACCACAGCGGGATCAGCAGCGAAGGCGCCACCACCAGCCCCAGCCGCCACAGTGGCACCCCCGCGTCCCAGGTACCCGGCGACCGCGGCGGAGCCTCCCCCGACAGCAGATCGCCTGCGGCCGCGAACGCCAGCATGGCCAGGAGCAGAACCAGCAGTGCCTTCCACAAACCTCTCGGCACCCGTTCCCCGAAATTGCCGACCGAGACCAGCAGCAGGATCACGATGACCGGCCCGTACATCGGCACGACCCTCCGCACTGGCAGCTCGGTCATCACGATGCTCTGCACGACCAGTCCCGACAGGATCGTGACCAGCCCGAACAACCAGACCGGGTTCAGCGCCAGCTGCCGGGTCAGCTGGAGCGGCCGCGCCCCCGAAAGCACCGGCATCCGGCCTGCCGTGGTCTTGAACAGGGCGAACCCGGTCACATAGGCGACCGGTGCAGCGCTGGCGAGAACGACCGCGCCCATGCGACTCCTCAAGTATGCGGAGCTGGTGGTACGCACCGTCCCATAACGGACCGCCCGCCGAAATCGCGCCCACGCCTACGAAACAGACCCGAATTGTCGCAAAGTGAGTGGTCAGGCCTGCGACCAGGTCACAACAGCGCCTGGAGCTCCGCGACCGCCTCGCGGAGCCGGTCCGCGAACGTGTGCATGGCGTCAGCGACCGGCAGCGGGGTGCTCAGGTAGAGGTTGAACCGGTCCGGGAGCAGCACGTAGGCGATGCCGATGCACTGGGTGCTGGTCGATCCGAACCCGAAGTAGCGGATGTTGACCGACGGGGCGGAGCTGGTGCTCAGATAGTCGTCCCGCATCTTGATCCAGCCGGGGGTGTCGTACAGCGGGAGCGGCTCGGTCCCGCCCTGCCGCTTGTGGATCAGCTGCAGCTCCCACAGGTGCTGTTCGGGAGCGGCCCCGGCCTGGCACTCCTTGGCCCGCCGCACATGCGCCCCGGCCGCCGTGCGGAACGCCGCTGTCCGCGCCGCCGGGTCCGCCGCCGGGTCGTCCATCGCCGCGACGAACGCCAGGACCTCGGGCGTGACGACGCGCATCGCCTCGGTGCGGCCGCGCCGGTACTGGCGGGTCGCGATCGACTCGTACGTCGCACCGGTCAGGCCCTTGGACCGCTTGTGCGCCAGCTGGTAGGCCATCTGCACGAACGCGTCCGGGGAGACCCCCAACTGCTTGGCCCGGTTCCCGCCGAAGTCCTCGAACGACACGGTCGCGGTCGCGGTGTCATGCGCGTAGGCCGCGAACGCGTCGGCGGCGGCCTGCGCGTCGGCGCGCAGGGCGTCGTCGAGCACGAACTCGATCGGCTCGACCGCCGGGGTGCCCTGCGACGGGTGCGCCTCGGGCACGGTGTCGGGCACGGTGTTGAGCACGGTGTCGACGAAGCTGAGGATGGTGGTGCCATCCAGCCCGCAGTGCTCGACGTTGATGCCGGCCGTGCCGTCGGCGAAGACGACGAAGGACACGGCCTTGTCGAACCAGCGGTTGGCGCTGTCCCCGTGGAGTAGCTGGTCGCAGGCCTCCAGGGGGTCCTTGGGACTGAGGTCCTCGAGGCACAGACACAACAGCGCGGTCTCCACGTCCTCGAACGCCGCCTCGTTGCGTGGGTCGAGGTCCATCAGGACCTGCCGGGTCACCGCCCACTCGGCGCGGGCCTTGGTGGTGAAGTGCCCGACGGACGGCTCCTTGGCCGGGTCGTGCTCCAGGATGCCGCGCAGCCCCGAGACGAGATCGGCCCGGCCGTACGGTGTGCCGTCGGCGGTCTGGACGTCCAGCCGGAACATGGTGCCGCGGGAGAACACCACGATGTGCCGGGCCTGGGACGGACCCTCCGGGTAGGGCGTGCGGACCGAGTCCTGGACGAGGCCGGGGATCCGGGTGGTGGAGAACAGGTACTTGTTCTGCTCCATCGACAGCGGCTGCCCGCGCTGGAGGACCGGCGGGACCAGCTCGGCGTCGAGCTTCACCTTGTAGTCGACGGCTCCGGCGATCAGCCCGGCCGCGCGCTCGACCTGCGACTCGGCCGACTCCTTGAACAGGAAGAAGAAGTTGGCGTTGATCGCGATGCGGTCCCGGCGGCCCAGGTAGCGGGCCGGCCAGAACGTGTCGAGCCAGCTGTGAACGCCCGGGTCCGCGTCGAAGGCCTCGAGCTCGGCGTGCAGCCTGCGCCCCGGACCGTCCGGCAGCAGGTAGGCGGCCACGGCCGCCTCGGTCTCGGCCAGTTCCGCCTCGGTCAGCAGCGGCGCGCACCAGGCGAGGAACCGCGCGCAGCTGTCCTCGAGCGTCGGCAGCGGCACGCGCGGCAGGCTGTCTTCATTGCCGAAGGTGTTCAATTCAGTCCTCGTTCTGGGCGGGAGATGTGGAGCTGGGCATAGAACCAGCCGTCGGTTTCCAGGCCGTGCGGATCCACTCCGACGGCCGAGAGCGTGTCCAGCACGAGTGATTGCTCTTCCTGCGTCGCGAATCGCCGTTGCTTGAATACGCCGTCGACGCGCACGGTTTCATATCCTTCCGCCGCGAGAGTCTCCGCGATGGGGTCGAAAGGGAACATGCGCAGGACGAAGTGTGCCATCCACGGCCTGCCCTCGTGGACCACCTTCGCGATGGTCTTCTCGGTCACATAGCCGAGACAGCCGGTGGAGATGACCAGATCTGTTTCGGCGAACAGTGCACGCTGGCGTTCGGTGGGTTCGGTGGACTCCAGATCGGCGTGGATCGCGCCGTCGAGGAATCCCGCTTCGGTCGCATAAGCGAGTGCCGGACCCGAGGTGTCGAGTCCGAAAAATCGGATGCGATCATTTACGGTCAGTTCCCGGTCCTGTTCGAGCAGTTCGTCCCGGGAGATTCCGGCACGCCCCGAATAGCGGCCATAAAGTTCTTCCATGGTCACGTCGCATTTGAGCAGCGCCGCGTTGATACCGTAGGAGCAGCCGATGTCCAGGACCGTCGGAATAGCGACCTGGCGCGCTTGCCGGTATTCCTCGATGAGATCGGCGAAGTAGGGCTTGGCCAACTGTGGGATATGGTAGTCGAGTTTCCGCAGCGTACCGAAGTAGCCGCGCGGGTCCGGCTGAGTGTAGATGTGGTCGAGTGAGATTTTTCCAGTGGTGTCAACAGGCACGATCGGCTCCCTAGTCCAATAGCTGGTCGACCCGTACGGCGTGCCCCTCGGCCTCGAGATGTTCGGGCAGCACGCGTCCGAAAAGCTGCTTCGTGCGTGCCACACTGCCGATGACGCCGGGGCTCTCGCTGTAGGCGAAGATCGCCGAGTGCCGGGCCCTGTCGCCTTCCACCGCGCTGACGCGGTGCAGTGAATAGCGACCCTTGAAGAGCTGGAGATCACCGGGCCGCAGCGTCAGCCTGCGGATGAGGCGGTCGCCCTCGCCGGCGAGCACCGCGCCGACGTCGGCGAAGTTCTCCTGGTGCGCCGAGCGGATGTTCGGGCAGTATTCGAAATCGCCGCCGCTCTTGGCCTCTTGGGTCAGCATGCTCACGGTGAACTCGTTGGTGTCGAAATGCCAGGGGTGCTCCATGCCGGGGTTGATGACATTGAGACACAGTCCGGAAAGCGGGTCCGCGAGCTCGTGGACGCGGCGAAGATCGAAGCATTCGGCGATGAAACCCTTGAAACTCTCATCGGTATAGAGCCGGTGGATGAGGTGGTCCTGCGGAATGTGATCGCGCGACACGAAGGCATTGCCACGCTGCATCGCGACCCGACCGGGATGTCCTTCCGGCAACGCCGTGTCGACCTCGATGTTGTAGGCGTTGACCGTTTCGACTTCGTCATGTGCCCATGGGGCGAGTGTCGCGCACTGCGCACGCAGTGATTGCTGCAGTTCAGGCGCAATGAAATCAGGCAGGACACTGCAGCCGTGTTCCTGCAGTTCCCGGCGTACACGGGAAACGACCGAATTCCACTCGGGGCTGGCTGGCTCGGGCACCGTTGTGCTCATGGGGGCTTAGGCAAGCAGCAAGATCCGACCGTTGTCAAGACGGGCCCCGAAGCCGAAAGAAACACGAAATTTGCGCATTGGCGTTGTGACCGGGCCAGTGGTAACTACCGATCTTTCCTGCTATCGGGCGGCGGTCACGCAATGTGACCGATCTCACTTGTGGTGCGGCCGGGCGCGGTGTCATCATCTGGCACATGAACGCTCGCGGGGCCGATCGCTCCGCCAGCCGGTCCGGTGGAACTACTCCCAGGTCTCCGTGATGGGGCGGGTCGTGGCGGCGTTGCCTGCGTGGCTGGTGCCGTACATGTCCTCAAGCGTCCGCAGCAGGTTGTAGTGGGTGTAGAGGCCGTTGAACCAGCCGGTCCTGACGTGCGCGCCGTAGAAGATGACGGGGATGCGGTTGAAGTAGAAGCCGTTGTCCTCATCGGCGGTGACGATGAGGAGGCTGTTGTGGGTCCTGGCCCATGCGGCGTACGCGCTCAGGTTGTCCCGCACCCAGGTGTCGCCGGTGGCCACCGGGCAGCTGTGCATGTCGTTGCACTGGTTCGGGACGACGAAGGACACGGTGGGCAGTTGCGTGTAGTCCGCCGGGAACTGTCCGAAGGTGTGGCCGGTCGAGGCCGGGACGTTGCTGAAGGCGAACCAGGGGTTGTGCTTGCGGGCGTAGCCGGTGGCCCCGTCGCCGCAGACCGTGGACCCCTGCTCGGGCAGGCCCTCGTTGTAGCTGCCCCAGGTGTGACCTGCGGCGAGAAGCTCCTGGGCGAGGTTCGGCTTGTCCAGCGGCCAGTCGGCGGCCGGGCACATGTCGCCGATGACGCTCTGGGTGCTGCCGGAGAACAGTGCGAAGTAGTTCGGCTGGCTCGGGTGGGTGATCGCGTAGAAGCTTTTGAGGCGTGCGCCGCCGAAGGCCAGCGAGGTCAGGTACGGGGCGGCGGGGTCGCCGATGACCTGCGGGTAGCCGTGGTTCTCCAGGACGACCACGATCACATGGTCGTACTGGGGGATGGCGGCCGCGTCCGCGGGCGACTGCCAGATGACGGCGACGGCGGCGGTCGCCAGGCCTGCGACGGCGGCGAGCGCGGCGGCCAGCCAGCGACGGGGGGTGGGTCGTCTCAGCACCTGCCCACTGTGACACCGTCTGGCCCGGCCCCCAAGACCCAGTCCGCGAAAGACCGAAAACCACGGCGGTAGCTTCGGACCTCGGCCACAGCTGGGAGCACCGGCCGCGCCCGGCGGGCGGGCGCGGCCGACCGGCTCAGAAGACCGGTGTTCCGGCCCGGACCAGCTTCCAGTTGGGTACCCAGAACGTCGCCGGGTCGATCACTCCGTCGGCGGCGGCCTGGTTGATCAGCGCCTGCCGGATCTCGACCTGGCTGTTGTAGATGACCGGGGCGGTGGCGATGTGCGGGAAGCCGCCGCCGCCGGACTGCCGGTAGTTGTTGACGGCGATCGCGAACTGCTGCCCGGCCGCGACCGGCGTGCCCTCGTAGGCCAGGTTGACGATCCGGGACCCGCTCGGTTGGGCGATGTCGATGTCGTAGGTGACCCCCGACAGCTGGTCGTAGTTGTAGTCGGGGATCGGCAGCCCGCCGCGGACGGCGTTGGTGAGCTTGGTCAGGTCCAGTGGGGCGTCGGGGGCGAGCTGGTTGAAGTAGGCGGCGGAGAACTCCAGGTAGTCCTTGACCTGGGCGCCGGTGAGCACACTGCCGAACAGCGTGTTGTCGTAGATGTAGAGCCCCGCGA
>JBDSTJ010000442.1:0-7238 GCA_039928335.1 Streptosporangiaceae bacterium
AGCCTGATCGCAGCCAGGTGAAGGCAAGGGCCCGGACCCCCCAGAAGTCCGGGCCTTTCCCTGTCTAGCAGTACCCCGTCACCAGGCCCAGGAGTCCGCAAAGCACCCAGATCGCGTAACACCATCCGACGCTCTTCCACATATCTCAAGATTAATCAAAGGGGCCGAATCACCCCATCCTCGAAGACTGGGGTTTACCCGCCCGAGATAATCGGCTAAGGGAGGCCTCTCAGGGTTCCACGCACCCGCCTTCCATCCTCACTCCGGCGACCTTCATCGTCAGGTGGTCCGGTGCCACCGAGCCGTGGATGCAGGCCCGGCCCCCCGGGTAGACCTCGAAGGCGACTCCTCCACTGGCCGCATCCGCCCGGGTGGAGGTGGTGGTCGTGGAGAAACCCAGGCCCAGGAGTACGCTCCGCACGGAGTCCACCGTGGGGGTCTGTTTCCGGAGTGGTTCCAGCGCGACGTAAAGCTTCCCGGCGGCCAACTCGCCCGCCATGCGGTCGTCAGGGCTCAGCTCCAGGCGCTGCTGCCAGGCGTTGTTGTCGCCCTGGTGCGGAGCGTTGTCGCCCGGTTCGACACCGTTGGCCTCCCTGATCTTCTTCCACGGGCTGATGCCGACCTTCCGGGTGGTCCCGAGATCGATTCCGGCAGCCCGGACCAGCTCAGTCGGCGCTGAGGGCCGCGGTGTGATCTCCAGAACATCTGCGGTGACGGCCTTCCCCGGATCGTCCGTGACGAGGTTGCGCCACAGGATCCCCGCCGAGGCCACCTCGCCCGGCTTCAACGTCACCTCGTGCGCCGGCTGGTCAAAGGAGTCCACCTGCGCCACCGAGCCCGACCCGTGCCGCACAGCCACCTTGATCGGTACAAGGTCCGACCCCAGCAGCCTGACCCCCGGATAGCCGTTGAGCACCTGGTCCCGGCCACCACAGTTGTAGAGCTCCACACCCATGACCCGGATCCCCATGGCCGCGGACGCCTCTCCCAGCCAGACGACCACCCCTGACTCCGGGCATTCCGGCAGCCTGGAGGGCCCGGCAGTGGGAGCAGGAGCGGGAGTGGCCGTGGGTCCAGGCGGCCCCGCATCTCGCTTGTCCCCGCAACCCGCCACCGCAAGGACAAGCAACACGACGACCAGGACTCTGGTGGTTTTCATCCCGATATCAAATCAGCCCACAGAACCCAAACCAAGATGTCTGCGGCCCGGCGAGACCACCGGAGACCCTCGACTGACGAGCTAAGGCAATGCTCGATCGCCGGAGTCCTCGCGGGCGCAAACGGTGAAGTCGGAGAAACCGACCTGGCATCTGTGGGTGGTGTCCGTACTCGGTCGTACTGAGTGGAGCTATAGGGATTCGAACCCTAGACCTCTTCCATGCCATGGAAGCGCGCTACCAACTGCGCCATAGCCCCGCCGCCAGGAAGTTCTCCTGGCAACGAGGAGAAAGCCTACCGGGAGCGCAGGGCTTAGGCGAACCGGGGTCAGAGGCGTACGAGCATCTTGCCGGTGTTGTCTCCTCTGAGCAGGCCGAGGAAGGCCTCTGGTGCGTTCTCCAGGCCGTCGACCACGGTTTCCTCCGCTTTGAGGGTGCCGGCCGCCAACCAGCCTGCGGCGCGCTCGGCGTAGTCGGCGGCGAGGTTCTGGTGGTCGCCGACGAGAAAGCCGCGCAGGGTCAGGCGCTTGCCGATGATCAGGGCGAGGTTGTCAGGGCCGGGCACGGGCGAGGTGGCGTTGTACTGGGCGATCGCGCCGCACATGGCGATCCGGCCGAACAGGCGCATCGCGGCGATCGCGGCGCGCAGGTGGTCGCCGCCCACGTTGTCGAAGTAGACGTCGATGCCGTCGGGGGCCGCATCGGCCAGTTGCCGGTCGAGGTCACCGGTGCGGTAGTCGATGGCTGCGTCATAGCCGAAGTCGGCGACGAGGCGGGCTGACTTTTCGGGACCGCCCGCTGAGCCGATCACGCGGGACGCTCCGAGCTGGCGGGCGATCTGGCCGGCGACGGTGCCGACCGCTCCGGCCGCGCCGGAGACGAACACGACATCACCGTCCTTGACCGGGGCGATCTCGGTCAGGCCCGCGTAGGCCGTGAGGCCGGTCATGCCGAGCACGCCCAGGTAGGACTGGACGGGTGCGAGGGCCGGGTCGACGACGCGGACCTGCCGGTCGGACAGGGTGGCGTACTCCCGCCAGCCGAGCCGGTGCAGGACGGTCGCGCCGACAGGGATCTTCGCCGAGGAGGACTCCACAACGGTGCCGAGCGCGCCTCCGTCCATGGGGGCGTCGAGCGCGAAGGGCGGAACGTAGGACTTGACGTCGTTCATCCGGCCCCGCATGTAGGGGTCGACGGACATCCAGTCGTTGCGCACCAGGATCTCGCCGTCCCCCGGTTCGGTGACGGGGGCTTCGACCAGTGCGAAGTCCGTGGGCTTCGGCTCACCTGCGGGGCGGGCGATCAGGTGGACCTCGCGGCCGGTGCGTGCGGACATCAGAAAAGCCTCCCGAAGTGGATGTGGGTGAGGTCATGCCCCGGCTGCGAGGTTTGAAGTCCCGGTGCCCGCAAACAGTCGATCAAGGTGGTACTCATGGGTTCATCTCGTAGGCACCCGACAGCGCCTCGACGTGACCCCAGATCCGGGCGGCCCGGCGGGCGTCGGCGACGGGGCGTTTGATCTGCGCCAGCGCCCACTCCTGCTGGGCGTCGGTCGCCGAGGGCTTGCCGTGCAGCTCGACCGCCTGGGCGGAGAAGTCGCGGATCAGGACGTCGAAGATCTGGTCGAGGACGTCCGCCGGGACGCCGAGCAGCGCGGCCTGTTCCAGGATGAGCTGCCCGTACACGACCATCGTGAACAGTTCACCCAGGGTGAGCAGGAAGTCGAGGTCCTTGTGCTGGGCGTCGTCGGGGGCGTCGGAACCGAGCAGTTCAACCAGGCCGAGGGCCTGCTCGGTGAACCGGGCGACGTTGGGCACGTGGACGAACTCGGCGTAGGCGCTGCGCCAGTCGTGGAACCGGATCTTGCCGAGGCCCCGGGTCGGGCCCTGCCGGAACAGGAACCGGTCGTCGGAGGCGTCCTGCCGGGGCGGGACCGGCGGGTAGTCCTGGGGCAGGAACAGGTAGGCGGGCATGAACTTGAGGATCAGCGCCAGGTTGACCGCGACGGTGCCCTCGAGCTTGGGAAGCCCGCGCACGTCGTTGGCGGCGGCCGTCAGGTACTGGTCCTTCTCGAATCCCTTGGCGGCGACGACGTCGGCGAGCAGCGCGACGACCTTCTCGGCCTCGGTCGTCACCTTCATCTTGGTGATCGGGTTGAACAGCAGATAGCGGCGGTCGTCGGGACCTGCGGAACGGAAGTAGTCCACCGCCCGGTCGGCGAACAGCCGCATCCCCAGCAGCCGGGCGTAGGCGTCGACGAACTCGCGCCGGACGTGCGGGAAGTCGGTGACCTTCTTCCCGTACAGCTCCCGGGTGTGCGCGTGGGTGATCGACTCGTAGAGGGCGTGCTCGGCGATGCCGATGCCCCCGAAGCAGAGGTTGAACTTGCCGATGTTGACCGTGTTGAGCGCGGCGTCGAAGGCGGCCTGGCCGGTGTGCAGGATGTCGGTGGCCTGGACCGGGTAGTCGTCGAGCTGGAACTCCGAGACATACATCTGTGCCGGGACGACGTTCTTGACCAACCGGTAGGCCGGGTGGGAGCTGTCGGCGACGAAGAAGACGTAGCCCTCGGGGCCTTCCAGGTCGGCGCGGCGGCCGAAGACACTGACCACCCCGGCCACGTTGCCGTTGCCGATGTAGTACTTGCCGCCGCTGGCGCCGAAGCTCCCGTCGGGCCGGAGCGTCAGAACCATGTCGGTGGCGTAGATGTCGGCGCCGTGCTCCTTCTCCGACAGGCCGAACGCGGCGACGCCGCCCGCTTCGAGGAGGCTGGCGGCCCTGCGGCGGGCGGCCGGGTTGGCGCTCTGCCAGACCGGGCCGAGGCCGAGGATCGTGACCTGCCAGGTGTACCAGTAGACGAGGCCGTAGAAGCCGAGTACCTCCGACAGGGCTGCGATCCGGGCGGTGTCCCAGCGCTTGTCGGGGTTGCCGCCGGAGTCGGTGGCGGGGGTGAGGAACGTCGCGAACAGCCGTTCCCGGGCCTGGAACGTGAGGAAGTCGGCGTACCAGGTGTGGGCGTGGTAGTCGGTGAGCAGGGCCGTCTTGCCGCGCTGTTCGAACCAGTCGATGGTGGCCCGCAGCAGCCGCCGGGTCTCGGCGTCGAAGTGTGCGGGATCGTAGGTACGCGGGTTGAACAGCACTGGCGGACTCCTTGTTACCGGCTAGTAGTTCGCTGCGAGCCTAGCCGATCAAGTTATTTACATCTTGTCTAATACGGCCTATCGTTCGATCCTCCACGAGTGCGCCGGAGGCGGACATGGCTGATCATGAAGTGACGATCATCGGAGCGGGGTTCTCCGGAATCGGTGCGGCCATCAGGCTCACACAGGCGGGCATCGACGACTTCGTCATCCTGGACGAGCGCGACGACATCGGCGGCGTCTGGTACGTCAACACCTACCCCGGCGTTGCCGTCGACATCACCTCCTTCACCTACTCCTTCGCGTTCGAGCCGAACCCGGGCTGGTCCCGGGTGTTCGCGCCCGGCGCGGAGCTCAAGGCCTACGCCGACCACTGCGTCGAGAAGTACGGTCTCCGACGGCACCTGCGGCTCAACACCCGCGTCGTCAGCACCGCCTTCGAGGAGGATGACGACGAGTGGCGGGTACTGCTCGCCGACGGCAGCACCGTGAGCTCGCGTTATGTGATCAGCGCGGTCGGCGGCCTGACCAAGCCCAAGGCCCCTGACATCGAGGGCCTCGCTGACTTCCGGGGCAAGGTCATGCACACCGCCGAGTGGGACCACGCCTACTCCCTCAGGGGCAGGAGGGTCGGGATCATCGGCACCGGGGCCTCGGCGCTCCAGGCCATCCCCGTGATCGCCCGCGAGCTGGAGCAGCTGTACGTCTATCAGCGGACGCCGATCTGGGTCTTCCCCAAGCCCGACTTCAGGATCCCGCAGGGGCTGCAGCGGGTGTTCAGAGCCGCCCCGTTGACGCAGAAGGCGATCCGCGGGGTCACCGACGTGCTGACCGAGCTGGGGTTCGTGCTCGCGGTCGTCAACTACAAGCAGCTGCCGTTCCTGGTGAAGTCCGGCGAGCGGGCCTCGCAGCGGCACCTCAGGCGGCAGGTCGAGGACCCGGTGACCCGGGAGAAGCTGACCCCGAAGTACGGGCTGGGCTGCAAACGGCCCTCGGTGTCCAACACCTACCTGCGGACCTTCAACCGGGCCAACGTCGAGCTCGTGACCGAGGGCATCGAGCGGATCACCCCCACCGGAATCCGCACGTCCTACGGACGGGAGCAGGAGTTCGACACCCTGATCCTCGCCACTGGTTTCAGCGTGCTGGAGAATGTGCCGCCGTTCCCGGTCGTCGGCGAGGGCGGCCGGGAGATCGGCGAGTTCTGGCGAACGGAGCGGTTCCAGGCCTACGAGGGCACCTCGGTCAAGGGCTTCCCCAACCTGTGGTTCGTCCTGGGTCCCTACGCGTTCACCGGCGGTTCCTGGTTCGGAATGATCGAGTACCAGGTCACGCATGCCATGCGGGTCATCAACGAGTCGCGGCGGCGCGGCACGACCCGAGCCGGCGTCACCGCGACCGCGCACGACCGGTCGTTCCGGCGGGTCCAGCAGCGGCAGAAGAGCACGGTCTTCCTCAACAACAACTGTGGCCCCGCCAACTCCTACTACTTCGACGAGCACGGGGACGCCCCGTTCGTCCGCCCGTCGAGCACCTACGAGGCCAGCTGGCGAGCCAGGCACTTCTCCCTCGACGACTACAGCTTCAGCGGGACCGCCGGGGCGGCCTCAGTCCTCGATCGTGATCCCCATTGAGGCCGCCAGACTGTAGACCAGGGCCATGGCGTCGGTGCTCTTGATGATCGCGCCCTTGAGGCTGGCGACCCCACCGAGACCGGCGAGAACACAGTCGGCGAAACGGGTCCCGGCCATCTGAGCGTGGGAGAACTGCGCCCCGGTGAGGTCGCACCGCTCGAACCGCGCGCCGCGCAGGTCCGCGGACTGGAAGCTGACCTCGCGCAGGTTGCAGTCCCGGAAGACGACCGTCGGCTTGAACACCGAGAAACGGAAGCTCGCGAGGTCGGCCCGGCAGTCCTCGACCAGAAGATCACGGAACCCGCACTCGACCCACCGCATGCCCGTCAACCGGGAGGCGGTGATCGATCCCCGGAGGATCGACAGGTCCCTGGCCGTGCTGTTCGACAGGTCGACCGAGGCCATCTCGACGTCGGTGAACCCGACGTCCCGCAGCGGCGACCCCGCGAGGCTGCTGCCGGTGAACCGGCACCGCTCGAACTGCGCCGACTCGAGCTCCCGGTGCGACAGGTCGAGATCCTGGTAGTGCACCGACAGGTACTCCCCGTCGTATCCGGGCTCACCGTCCGGCGCGTACAGCACGGTCAGCTTCGGTAGGGCGGGTTCCTTGAGCCGTCTGTGCCTGGGGTCGGTCGAGGGAGCCATGGGACACGAGCCTACGCCCCACCCGATCCGCGAAGGTCGCGAGTCTTTCTGCATGAATCGGTTGATCTAGGGAAATCGAAGGGCCTGAGCCCACCCAGAGGGAGCAAGTGACATGCGGCTGTTCACGCGATCGAACCGGACCGAGCCCAAGACCAAGCCGACCCTGCGCGAGCGCCGGGCCGCCCCGCGCAAGCCGACCCTGCGCGAGCGTCGCGCCGCGGCCCGCACCGCGAAGGCCGAGGCCAAGCTGCTCGAGACCGAACAGAAGATCCACCAGCTTGCCGAAGAGGCCCGCGAAGAGTTCAAGAGCGCCTGAGCCACCGCCTCGACCCGCTGCCGGTCACTCCTCTCCCGGGGTGGTCGGCAGCACGATTGTGACTGGCCGTAATCCTTGATCAATCCTCTGTTCCCGACCCATCCGCATCGCTAGGCTACTCGCATCACTCGCATAGAGGCCTTTCCGCCTTTTTCGGTCTCTAGCCCTGCACACACAATGAGGTGTCGTGAGTTTTCTTATGCCCGAAATGAAGAAGATCATGATCGCCGCTGCCGCTGCGGCGCTCTTCCTCTCCCCGTCGGGAGGGTTGGCCGGCCCGCCGGCCACGGTTCACGCCGAGACCCCGGTGGTCGCCGCCGATAGCGGAAGAGTGATCTTCATGTTC
>JBDSTJ010000443.1:0-5921 GCA_039928335.1 Streptosporangiaceae bacterium
GTGAGGGTGGCCTCGTAGTGCAGCCTGGACCCGGGGCGGGTCCACACATACCGGAGCCGACCGTCACCCCGGTCCTTCAGGGTCACCTTGCCCTGCGTGCACTGGCCCGAGGTGATGGTCAGGTTCATCTCGACTCCCTCGGCCGACTCGCCGACCCTCCTCAGCTCCCCGGTGCACGGGCCGGTGCTCATCTTGGTGGTGGCCTTCTGCGCGTCCAGGAAGACCACGTCGAGATCGAACTTGACCCCGTTCTGGTTGACCGCCCTGCCATGCCACGCACCCACCAGGGTCTCACCGGTGGGTTCGGGGGTCACCTGCGGAGCCGGGGCCCTGTCGTCGCCGAGACCGCCCCAGATGAGAGTGATCGCGATGATACCGCCGAGCACGCCGACGACCAGAGCCCCGAGACCCTTCACGAACCGTTTGTCCTGCAGGGGGCTGCTCCGCCGCCGGGTCTCGGCAGCCGCCGGCAACGCCTCCCACAGCGCCGTGGGGTTCGGCTGCGACGGCTCGACCTCACCCGCCGGGGGCAGATAGGGGCCCGCGAACGGATCCGCGGGCTGCGCGGCGGCCGCCGGGCCGTCCAGGATCGCCCGCGCCTCCGCGTTCTGGCCCCCGGGGAGTTCCAGGCCACGGCCGAGCATGCAGGCCAGCAGGCTCTCCGTGCTGGGCCGCCGGAACGGGTCCTTGGTGAGGGCGCTCAACACCAGGTCGCGCAGCGAGTCGGGCAGCCGCGTCACGTCGGGTTGGCCCTCAAGGATCCGCTGGGAGACGTCCAGCGGCCGGTCGTCGCCGAACGGCGCGTTGCCCGACGCCGCGAAGGCGACCGTCGCACCCCAGGCCCAGACGTCCGCGGCGGTCCCCACATTCGAGCCCTGCAGCTGCTCAGGCGACAGATAGGCGGGCGAGACCGGCAGCCGGGTGTCGGCGAGCGCACGGGCCACGCCCACGTCGATCAGCCGGGGACCGTCCGGGCCGAGCAGGACGTTGGCGGGCTTCAGGTCGAGCTGAAGGATCCCGGCCCGGTGGATCTGGGTGAGGGACAGGGCGACGCCGACCGCGAGGCGCTCCACGGTCGCCCTCGACCCCCGGCCGGTCTCGGAGATCATCCGTTGCAGGGACGGGCCGTCGACCAGCTCACTGACGACGTACGGCCAGTCCCCCGCCAGGTCCGCGCCGAGGAACCGGGCGAAGCCGGAACCCCCCACCGAGCCCACCGCACGCAGATCTTTGAGGAACCGCTCGGCGGCGTCCCCCGTCATCCGGGCATGCAGGAGCTTGACCACCACCGGACGGTCGTCGCGGGAGCCCAGGAACACCACGCCTTGGGCGCCTTCGCCGAGCCGGCCGGTCAGGACGCAGTCGCCGAGCCTGTCGGGATCGCCGGGCCGCAGGGGCAGAACGTCCGGCATCAGTGCACCACCTTGTCGAAGATCTCCATCAACCCGGACATTTCTACCGCCCTATGGGCCTCCTTGTAACGTCGTTCCAGTGAACCCGAGAATCGAGCCGAGCGCGGAGGCCCTGCAACTCGTCCGCCAGGCCTACGCCGCAGGGGATTCCCCCGCCCGGCCGTTGGAGAAGGCCGCCGTGAAACACCTGCTCAACCGTCTCATGGCCGTGGCACCCGGAAAGTCGGTGGAGGTCCGCATCCCCCCGTACTCCGCGGTCCAGTGCGTAGCCGGCACCCGCCACACCCGCGGAACCCCGCCCAACGTCGTGGAGACCGACGCCAGGACCTGGATCGACCTGGCCACCGGCGCCCTCACCTGGTCCGAGGCCGTCACCACCGGCCGCGTCCGAGCCACCGGCACCCGCTCAGACCTCACCGAGGTCCTGCGCCTCCTGCACTGAGTCCCGACCAGGTGGTGGCCGGCCCCGGGGTTGACCCCCGGTCGAGGAACGCAGACTGTGGGGGCATGCTGACCGCGCATTGGAGCTTTGAGGACGACACGATTGTGGGGACGGGGCGGGATCGGAGGGCCCTGGATCTGACCGGGAGCGGGTTGAGCGCGCTGCTCGACGAGAAAGTGGCGATCGTGCCGGGGCGGGCCGGACGGGCGCTGAGTTTTCATGGTTCGGACCGCGCGGTGATCCCGGCTGCGCCGCGGCTGGCGTTGAGCCAGTTGTTCGGGTTCAGCATGACGTTCTTCCTGAAGGTGGCGGACGATCCGACGGGGCAGTGGCGCGGGGTGCTGTACAAGCCGGTCGCGCCACGGGACGCGCGCGGCATGGGGATCTGGCTGTACCCCGACGACCTGAGGCTGCGCGGTCAGTTGTTCACCATGAAGGGCGGCGCGGAGTACGCGGACAGCCGGTCGGCGTTGCCACGCGGAACGTGGACCCATGTCGCGATCGTGGTCGATCCTGACGAGATCTACCTCTATCTCAACGGCTCGCTGGATGTGGCCGTCCGACTGGATCATCCGGTCGTCTCGCCGGCCGGCCCGATCTACCTGGGTTGTGACCCGACCGGACTGGGCTTCACCGGGCTCCTCGCCGACCTGCGGATCTACGCGACGGCGCTCACCGGCGAGGCGATCGGGGTGCTGGCCTCGGAGAGGTTAGCCGTGCGCCTTGAGGAGCGGGAACTTGACCTCCATGCAGTGCGAGCGTTCGGTTTCCCCGGTGTAGCGCTCGCAGTCCACGGCCTGCTGGCCGAAGAAGACCAGCGCGCCCGTACCGACGATCAGGGCGAGTACCGACAGGCCTATTCCGGCCCAGCCGAAACCTCGGCCCTGTCCTCGGGAGACGGCGAGGACGCCCGTGGCCAGGCCGGCGAGAGCCAGCACCATCCCCAGTCCGCACATCCAGAACGTGCATATTCCGAGCGCGCCGAGGGCCAGTGCGGCCATGCCGAGCCCGCGAGGCTCGGGCGGTGCCGCCACCCTCGTGCGGTATCCGGGCATCGTCATGCCTCCAGATTTCCCCCTGTGGCTCCTCGCATGTGCGCCGCTAAGGCAAGGGTCGCTTAAAAAGCATCTGGTCAGGGCCCCTAAGATGAAGTAGTGCCTCTCGCTGATGGACGACTGAGCCATGAGCTCGACCCCTCCGACCGCAGTCCGCAGGACGCCTGTGGCGTCTTCGGCGTCTGGGTGCCCCCGGACGCCGCAGAATCCGCCGAAGTCAGCAAACTCGCCTACTACGGGCTCTACGCGCTGCAGCACCGCGGCCAGGAGTCAGCCGGTATCGCGGTCAGCGACGGCGCCCGCATCGTCGTCTTCAAGGACATGGGCCTCGTCGCCCAGGTCTTCGACGAGTCCGTCCTCAACACCCTGCGCGGCCACATCGCCGTCGGGCACTGCCGCTACTCCACGACCGGCTCGCCGACCTGGGAGAACGCCCAGCCGACGTTCCGTTCGACCGAGCACGGCGGCCTGGCGCTCGCACACAACGGCAATCTGATCAACACCCCTGAGCTCGCCGCCAAGCTCGAGCCGGGCCAGTTGACCGCCACCACCGACACCGAGGTCCTCACCGCGCTGCTCGCCACCCGCGAGGGCGGCCCGATGATGGCGGCGCACGAAATCCTCCCGGTCACCCGCGGCGCGTTCTCGCTCGTCTTCATGGACGAGGGCACGCTGTATGCCGCCCGTGACCCCGAGGGCATCCGCCCGCTGGTCCTGGGCCGGCTGGAGCGCGGCTGGGCCGTCGCGTCCGAGACCGCCGGCCTGGACATCATCGGCGCCCAGTTCGTCCGCGAGGTCGAGCCCGGCGAACTCCTGTCGATCAACGAGGACGGCGTGCGGTCCGAGCGGTTCGCCGAGGCGCGGCCCAAGGGCTGCATCTTCGAGTACGTCTATGTGGCCCGCCCCGACACCTCGATCGCCGGCCGCAGCGTCCAGGCGACCCGGGTCGAGGTGGGCCGCCGCCTGGCCAAGGAACACCCGGTCGAAGCCGACCTGGTGATCCCCACCCCCGAGTCCGGCACCCCCGCCGCGATCGGTTACGCCGAGGCCTCCGGCATCCCCTACGGCCAGGGCTTCGTCAAGAACTCCTATGTCGGCCGGACCTTCATCCAGCCGTCGCAGACGATCCGGCAGCTCGGCATCCGGCTCAAACTCAACCCGCTCCGCGAGGCCGTCGCCGGCAAGCGGATCATCGTGGTCGACGACTCGATCGTGCGCGGCAACACCCAGCGCGCGATCGTGCGGATGCTCCGCGAGGCCGGGGCACTCGAGGTGCACGTGCGCATCTCCAGCCCGCCGGTGCAGTGGCCGTGCTTCTACGGCATCGACTTCGCCACCCGGGCCGAACTGATCGCGGGAAGCCTCAACGTCGAGGAGGTGCGGGCCTCGCTCGGCGCGGACTCCCTCGGTTACATCTCCCTCGACGAGCTCGTCGAGTCGACCCATGTCGCCAAGGACAAGCTCTGCCGGGCCTGTTTCGACGGCGTCTACCCCATTCCCGTCGAAGAGGACTCCCGCGGGAAGCATGTTCTGGAAGGGCTAGTCGCGAAATGAGCACGTACGAGGCTGCCGGGGTCGACATCGCCGCGGGTGAGCTCGCGGTCGAGCTGATGAAGTCCCGGATCGCGGCCTCGCGCCGGCCCGAGTGCGTCGAGGACTCCAGCGGATTCGCCGGTCTCTTCGACGCCTCGGCCCTGCTCGGGTACAAGCGGCCGCTGCTCGCCACGTCCACCGACGGTGTCGGCACCAAGGTGGATCTGGCCCGCCGCCTGGGCGTCTACGACACGATCGGCCATGATCTGGTCGGCATGGTCGTGGACGACCTGGCGGTCTGCGGTGCCGAGCCGCTGTTCATGACCGACTACATCGCGTGCGGCAGGGTCGTGCCGGAGCGGATCGCCGACATCGTCGGCGGCATCGCACAGGCGTGCGTCCTGGCCGGCGCGGCCCTGGTCGGCGGCGAAACCGCCGAGCATCCCGGCCTGCTCGGACCGGAGGAGTTCGATGTGGCCGGTGCCGCGACGGGTGTCGTGGAGGCTGCGGAACTGCTCGGCGCGGCCCGTGTCGAGATCGGCGACGTGGTCCTCGCAATGGCCTCTTCCGGCATCCACTCCAATGGCTATTCGCTGGTCCGCCACATCCTCAAGAACTCCACCCTGTCCATCGAGACCACTCTCGACGAACTGGGGCGAACGGTCGGCGAGGAACTCCTCACCCCGACCCGCATCTACTCGCTCGACTGTCTGGCCATGAAGGACGCGGGCGGCGTCCACGCCTTCTCTCACATCACCGGCGGCGGCCTCACCGCCAACCTCGCCCGCTCCCTCCCGCCCCAGGTGGACGCGGTCCTCCAGCGCTCCTCCTGGACTCCGCAGCCCATCTTCAAGGTCCTCGAGTCCTACGGAGAGGTCGCCCAGCCCGACCTCGACAAGACCTTCAACCTGGGCGTCGGCATGGCCGCGGTGGTCTCCGCCGAGTCCGCGGACACCCTGCTCAAGGTCTGCTCGGACCGGGGCCTGGAGGCCTGGGTCCTCGGCGAAGTAATCGCCGGAACCGGAACGGCCACCTTCGCCTAACGTGGCCGCATCCGGCCATCGAGTAACGAAATTCGCCATTCTTGCCCCGATTTGCCCCGCCTCAGAATGTTGAACGGTAAATCAATCGTCAAGCAATGGCAATTTTGTCTTTTAGGCTTTCGCTCATGACTTCGAAAAAGCACGACTCACGTGTCCTCCTCGTCCGCGACAAGCCGTCACTCCTCACCCGGCTCTTCGCCCAACAGCGAATCCTCATCCCCGACCGACTGAGACCTCGCCTCGACTCCGAGGACCTCTCCGTCGTCCAGGAACTGCGCTGCGACGCGGCCGTCGTGTACGAATCGACCGACGGCCGCGTCGAGTACAGCGCCGTGTACGAGGTGCAGCTCAAGAAGGACGAACGCAAACTCTGGTCGCTGCCCATGTACCAGGCCACCCTCCGGTACCGTCACAGCTGCCCGGCCGCCGTCGTCAT
>JBDSTJ010000444.1:0-9438 GCA_039928335.1 Streptosporangiaceae bacterium
TGGTGGCCCCGGAGGTCGGTGACCGTGGGCGGCCGGACCTCCTCGGAGGCCTCGGGCTCCACGGCGACCTCGATGGACACCGGGTTGAGCGCGACGAGGGCCTGGGAGGTCCGGCCCTTCCACATCGGGTTCTTGACCAGGGTGTCCCGGGCGAAGGTCACGTGCAGCACGGCCTTGTCGAGGGTGCCCTCACGGCTGACCCGCAGGTCCCAGTGGCTGATCCCGTCGATCCGGCTGAGCGCCGAGGTGATCTTGGGCACGGACAGCCAGCGGCCGCGGACCAGCAGATGCTCGCCGACGGTGTGGGCGGGCACCCCGTCCCGGACCACGAAGCCGGTCCGCAGGGTCGCTCCGCCGAGGGTGGAGTGCCAGACCGGGGTGACGACCAGCTCGGCGAGCCCGTCCGGCTCGGTGACCAGGACGTCCTTGTCGAGCTGGGCGAGGGCCAGCAGGCCGTCCCGGACCGGGGTGAGCGTGGGGCCGTAGGCGATCGGGATCCCGAAGAACGGGTCGGCGAACAGCTGGACGACCTTGGCCTCGAACTCGGCCTCGAGTTGGCGGACCACGTTCGGCGACGGGATCTCCCCGACCAGGAAGATGGTCTTGAGCTCCAGGTCGAGCGGGTCCAGCAGGAACTCCAGGTGCAGCCGCGCCAGGAAGTCCATCGCCCCACCCGGGGTGGTGAGGAGCACGTTGGCCCGTACCGTGCTCAGGGCCTGGTGCAGTCGGAGCCGGCCACGCGGGCCGACCGAGGCGACGGCTGCCGCGACGGTCAGCGCCGCCTCGGCGATCGAGGAACCGGTGAGCTCGCCGTCGCTGTTGAGGGCCACCACGACGCGGTCGCCCGCGCCGAGCCCGGCGGCCTTGAGGGTCTGGGCGGTGAGCTCCAGCGCGGCGGTGCGGTCGGCGGCCGACAGCGGCACGACCACGTCGGCCTCGGGGGTGATCAGCAGCAGCCCCTGGGCCGTGCGGCCGGCCGGGAAGGCGTCGCGGGTGATCCAGCCGTTGGTGCCTGTCTCGGGCACGGTCATCGCATGACCTCGTTCATGAACAGCTTCATCGAGCCGGTGACGTGCTCGTGGCCGAGCCCGCCGACCTGCGCCTGCAGGATCAGATCGGTCGCACCGGCGGCCTGGATGCGCTCGACGGCCTTGCGGGACCCTTCGACGTCGTCGATGACGACCATCAGGTTGTCGCGCAGGATCTCCATCGCCTCTTCCGGCGGCATGCCGACGGCGGCCTGGCCGAGCACCTTGTGGGTGGCGTGCCGGGCGTCGGTGTAGGACGGCGGGGCGACCAGGTTGATCTGGCGGCGGAGGTACCACAGGACCGCGTCGGCGGCGGTGTCGACCGCCTCCTGACGGGTCTGCGCCACATGCCAGGGAATCATCAGGGCGATCCGCCGGGACTCGGGGTCGAAGCCGTTGTCGGCCAGGCACTGCTTGTAGGCCGCGATGTCCTCGGCGACGTCGTCCAGGCCCTTGAGCATGGTCATACCGAGCAGGTTGTAGCCCTGCTTGGCGGCCGCGAGGTAGCCCTCGAGCGAGGTCGAGGCCACCCACACCGGCGGGTGCGGCTCCTGGACGGGCCGGGGATAGACCGCGACGTTGGGGATCTCGAAGTGCGGGCTGCTGCGGGTGATCGGCTCACCGTCGGCGTTCCAGATCGCCAGCACGGCCTCGAGCGACTCCTCCCAGAGTTCGCGTGACTGCTCGAACGGCTTCTGGAAGGCCTGGTACTCCAGCGGGGACGCGCCCCGGCCGGTGCCGAACTCGACCCGGCCGCCGCTCAGCACGTCGAGCGTGCCGACGCGTTCCGCGGTCCGGATCGGTGACTGGAACGGCAGCAGGACCACGCCGAGGCCCAGGTGGATGTTGGTGGTCCGCTGCGAGCACGCCGCGAGCACCAGGTCCGGTGCGGAGGAGTGGGAGAAGCCCCGCGTGAAGTGGTGCTCGACGAACCAGGCGGTGTCCATCCCCAGCTCGTCGGCGAGGACCACCTGATCCATGACGTTGTTGAACGCCTGGCTTTCCACATCGCGGCTGCGTCCCCGCACCTCAAGTTCATAACCAACGCTGACCCGAAGGGACATCTTCGCCTGCCTTCCGCTCTCTCGTGTTTAACCAAGCGCTCGCTTGGGAGATTAGCAGCGAACGGGAGGTCGCAACAAGTCAGGGTCGGGTGTCCTGGCCGGTGCCGGGACCGGTGTCAGGACAGCTCCACCGGCTCCGAGGAGCTGACCGCCGCGGCGGCGTAGCCGCTGGCCGCGGCGAAGGACAGGGCGGCCGCCAGCGCGAAGGCCCGCATTCTCGCGAGCATGGTGCCGTTGAGCCGCAGGACCAGCCAGAAGCCCCAGCCCGCGGCGACGATGCCCCAGAACGAGACGAGCCGGTAGAGCATCACGGCGGCGCCGGCCGGAACCGCCAGGGCACCGAAACCGACCATGCTCGCGGTCATGCTGGCCTCGATCGCCCCGAGGCCGCCCGGAAGCAGCGGAAGGACGCTGCCGGTGGCCTGGGCGGTGAAGTAGGCCAGGGCGACCTCGACCGGGTCGAGGTTCAGGCCCACCGCGTGGGTGGCCGCGACCACGCCGGTGATGTCGAGCAGCCAGACGGTCATGGCGAGGGCGGCGATCATCGCCCAGCGGGACGGGGTCAGCCGCAGGACCCGCCAACCCTCCTGGAGTTCGGCGACCAGCGGGCCCACCCGCTTGCCACCGAGCGCCCAACCGATCGCGCGCCCGCGCGCCCGCGCGAACGCGGGATGGCGCAGGCCCAGGGCGGCCAGGCCGCCCAGAGCCGCGATCGCGGTCAGGCCACTGAGCGCGGGCAGCCGCGAGCCGGGTTCGGCCAGCAGGAAGACCAGGGTGACGAGGGTGTAGGAGACGGTCGTCGCCGCGCCCGCGATCAGGACCGCCGCGGTCGACAGGTGCTTGGACGCACCCCGTTCCCGCCAGCGCCTGAAGGCATAGGCCATGCTCATCGCCGGACCGGCCGGCAGGGTCGCGGAGATCGCGTTGCCGGCGTACGTCACGGCCATCACCCGCCGGTAGGAGACCTGCACGCCGCCGCCGGACAGCAGCTTGTGCTGCAGCCGGGAGAAGGAGGCCATCGAGAGCACCTCGGTGAACACGATCAGGATCAGCCAGGCGGGCCGGGCGGTGCGGATCTCCTCCCACACGGCGGACGGGGAGGGGAGTTCGTCACGGAGGTAGACGACCGACAAGACGGCCATGGCCATCAGGCCGATCTGGAGGATCAGTCCCCGTCTCTGCCGCAACGCGCTCACCTCGTAGATCGTGTGTATAGCGCAAGCATTGGACGAGGTAAGAAATTCCCCTTGATGTCACCAAGAACCATCAATGTGGGATAGATCACAGTGTCTTTACAGCGCGAGCGTAAAGTGCCTGGATCTCGGCACCGAAACCGCAGGCGTAGGAGACGTTCGGACTGTTCCCGCCCGTCAGGTGGCCGCCGAGCACGCCGATGATCTCCGGAGTGCCGGTAGCGGGGTCGTGGGCCACCCAGGGCGCGCCGCTGGTGCCGGTTGTGAAGTTGTGGCAGGCGATCCTCAGCTGGGTGGCGGAGAACCGCCGCGCCCTGTTGACGCAGGTGGCCGCCGAGTTGCGGTCGGCGGGATAGCCGGTGATCCGCACGGTCCGGTCGAAGCCGGTGCCGAAGGCGAGGGCAGTCTGGCCCAGCAGGTCGCCGATGTGCCGGCCGTGCAGCGGTTCGACGGTCATGAAGCCGACGTCGAGATCGGGATCGGCCGACCTGATCCAGCCGGGGAGGACCAGCATCCGGGCCGGGACCCACCGGCCGGCGGGCTGGTGGCCCCGGCGCCATTGCGGAACGAAGGAGATCTTGCGCTGGTAGTGGCTGGCGCCGCTGGGGAACAGGCAGTGCGCCGCGGTGATCACCAGGTCGCGGCCGACCACGCTGCCCGTGCAGTAGTGGCCGCCGGTCCGGGTATCGAAGATCGCTCCGACCCGGAGTGCGGGATCGGCCGGGGTGGCCGGTGTCGGTGCGGGATCCGGTGCGGGATGCGGTGCGGACGTCGCCGTGGCCGGCCCGGTCATGGTCGGTTCGACGTGGGCGCTGCCGTCCGGTGAGCAGCCCGCGACGGCCAGTCCCGTGAGGGCGAGGCAGGCGGCGATCTTCAGCATGGTGAACCCCCCGATTCCCCGCCGATCATTCCCGCCTTGGTGGCAGTACGAAACATCTGAACCACTTGTGGCGATAATCACTTATGTCCTTCTGACGGCCCCCTATCCGCCTACTGGTTCATGAGGGAATGTGTGATGCGCGGACGACTGATCATTGCCCTGGCAGCGCTGGCGGCGGCCACGGCACCGGCCGTGGCCGCCCAGGCCGGCCCCATCCCGGACGGCCCCGGCAAGAACAGGGTCCCCGCCTTCCTGGGCGGGCCGGTCAAGGCCCGTCCGATCGTCGGCCGACCGGTCCCGGCCAACCCCTTCATGGCGGCCCCGGGCTACGCGGCGATGCACGCCGACAGCTACGCCTCCGACACCTACCCCTTCGCCGGCCCGCTCGGCCGCAGGCCGCAGGTGCGCACCGAGGCCAAGGCCGGCGGGTTCCCCGGGCTGTGCTCCACGGTCACCTGGGCCAGGAGCACCGGGCTGATCGTCGCCCAGTGCGTGCAGGGCAGCACCTTCAAGCTGCGGCTGATCGACCCCCGGACCCTGCGGGACCTGGCGACCTACGAACTGCCGCCCCGGCCGTCCACCGTCACCGCGGTGACCACCCTGGACCTCGACAAGGTCCTCACCGACACCTCCGGTGGGGCCTATTACTATCTCGACGCCCAGGACCGGGCGGTGCTGGCCGACTCCGCCTTCCACGTACGCCGGTTCGCCCATGTGAAGACCGCCAAGGGCTGGAAGTTCAAGGTCACCGACGACTGGAACCTCACGAAGTACGTGCCGCACAACTGCCCGACCTGGACCGACCCCAGGCCCCAGGGGGCGTGCGATCCCATCACCGGGGTCGGGCCCGACTGGCAGGGCCGGATCTGGTGGATCACCAAGAACGCCAGAATCGGGACGATCAACCCCAGGACCGGCGCGGTAGGCATGATCAGGGTGCGCGGGGAGTCCATCCAGAACTCCTTCGCCGCCAGCCAGGACGGCGTCTCGATCGTCACCGACCACGCGCTCTACCAGCTTCGGACCACCGGGAACGGTACCCCGAAGGTCATCTGGCGCAGGACCTACGACCGGGGGACCAAGCGCAAGGTCGGCCAGATCGACCAGGGCTCCGGCACCACCCCGACCTTCCTGGAGCGAAAGTACGTCGGGATCACCGACAACGCCGACCAGCGGATCAACGTGCTGGTGCACCGGGTCAGCGACGGCAAACTGATCTGCAGGGTGCCGGTCTTCGGCAAGGGGGCCAGCGCCTCGGACAACTCACTGATCGGCTACGGGAGGAGCCTCGTCGTGGAGAACAACTCCGGCTACCGGAACTTCGTCGCGCTCCAGCCCGGTGCGTCCGTCGTCGGCGGGATGACCAGGATCGACGTGACCTCGCATGGCTGCCGGAAGGCCTGGACGTCCAAGGAGCGCTCGCCCTCGACCGTCGCCAAGGTCTCGGTGCCGGCCGGTTTGGTCTACGCCTACACCAAGGAGCCGCGCACCGACGGCGTTGACGCCTGGTACCTCACCGCGATCGACTTCCACACCGGGCGCACCGCCTTCAAGGTCCTCACCGGGACCGGCAAGTACTTCGACAACAACTGGGCGCCGGTGACCGTCGGCCCTGACGGGACCGCCTACGTGGGTGTGGTCGGCGGCCTCGTCGCGGTGCACGACTCCTACTGAGCAGGACCCGTCACGGCGTCGGCGCGGGGGCGACCTCGGCGGGGGTCAGGCCCGGGAAGGCGTCCGCCGGAGCGGTCCGGCTCCAGCGGACCGCCCGGATCATCGCCTCCTGCATGCCCTGCGCCGCCATCCTGCGCAGGTTCGCCGATCTCACCCCGGCCAGCGGCACACAGGCCGCGAGCACCCCCTCCTCGAGCGCGGCGGCGAGCAGAGCGGGGGTGCGGGCCGCAGGCAGGGCATAGGTGGCCTCGGGGGAGGCGGGCTCGCCGCCCGCGTCGGAGATGAGCGTCGCGATCTGGTCGCGGCGGGACCGGTGGGCGTCCCAGAGCGCGGTCGCCTGCGTCCTGGGCGTGCCGGTGAGGCGTGCGCCGACCATCCCGTACCCGTAGACGGCCCGGTGCTCGGCGGCGAGCAGGGCCTGCAGGGCCTCGATCGCGGGGCTCACCGGTACATCAGGGCCTGGGCGTGGCCTGCCTCGCAGGCGCCGATGCTGGCGAAGAGCTGGGCGAGGCCTGGCGGCACCTGCGTCACGTCCTTGATCCGGGCCGCTGCGGCCATCTTCTCGGCGGCCCGCAGCGCGGTCAGCGCCGGAGCGCGGCCGGCCGGGACCGGGATCGGCGGCAGGACCGGGGTCTGGGCGGGTGTGGCCCGGCCGGTCCCCGGCAGATAGTGCCGCCGCAGCTGCGCGAGGTGCTCACGGTGGTGCTCCAGCGGGCCGGCGACGCTGGCCGACAGGCCGGGATGCGCCGCCGCGACCCCCTCGTACAAGGTGATCATCTGTTCCTCGCCGGCGATCGCGGTCAGCAGGATCGCCACCTCAGGGCCCGCCCTGAGTTCTTCGGGGGCCTTCTCGTCGCAGCCCGTCAGGCCCAGTGCGAGAGCCCCGCCGAGCACGGCCCTCCTGCTCAATGGCAAGCCGCTGACTCCTTCGGTGATCGCTGTGAGGCCCAACAGCATCCCATATGGACGGGAGAGTGGCCCTCTGGGCACACGAATACGCACCACAGGGTCTTGTGGTCGATAGTCTTGTGAGGTCAGAGCCGAGATACAGAGCCCAAAGTTGGAGGTCCCGTGAGCGCTGAACCGCGCGACGGCCGCGTCAAGGGGGACCGAACCCACCCGGAACGTCCGCAGGGGACGGATCGTCAGGCGGCCATGGCCGCCGGCCTCGCCGAACTGCTCCGGCCGGTCATCGCCGGCTCCGGCCACGACCTCGAGAGCCTCAACGTCACGCCCGCGGGCAAGCGTCGGGTGGTCCGGGTCGTGGTGGACGCAGACGGAGGCGTGAACCTGGACGACGTCGCCACCGTGAGCCGTGACGTCTCCGAGGCGCTCGACGGAGCCGACGAACTGCTCGGCGGCCTGCCGTACGTCCTCGAGGTCACCTCGCCCGGTGTCGACCGCCCCCTGACCGAGCCCCGCCACTGGCGCCGGGCCGCGGGGCGGCTGGTCGCGGTGACGACCACGGCGGGCCTGGAGCTCGAGGGGCGGATCATCAGCGCTGACACGGACAAGGTCGTGCTCGACGTAACCGGTCAGCAGACCGGCTTTGCCTTCTCCGAGCTCGGCCCCGGCCGGGTCCAGGTGGAGTTCAAGCGCGTCGAGGCCACGGACCTGGAGGATGTGGGGGAGGAACCCGATGGACATTGACATGAACGTGCTCCGCAGTCTCGAACGGGAGAAGGACATCTCCTTCGACCTGGTGGTGAAGGCCATCGAGGATGCGATGCTGATCGCCTACCAGAAGGCCGAGGGCTCGGCGGAGCGGGCTCGGGTCGAGCTCGACAAGTCCAACGGGCATGTGACCGTGTGGGCACTCGAGGTCGCCGAGGACGGGGTCGCCGCACGCGAGTACGACGACACCCCGCACGACTTCAGCCGGATCGCGGCGACCACGGCCAAGCAGGTCATCCTGCAGAAGCTGCGGGACGCCGAGGACGAGCTGACCTTCGGTGAGTACGCCGGCCGCGAGGGCGAGCTCGTCGCCGGCGTGATCCAGCAGGGCAAGGACCCGCGCAACGTGCAGGTCGACCTCGGCAAGGTCGAGGCCGTGATCCCGCCGCAGGAGCAGGTCCCCACCGAGAGCTACGAGCACGGCGAGCGGATCAAGGCGTACGTGGTGCAGGTCCGCAAGGGCCACCGCGGGCCGTCGATCATGCTCTCCCGCACCCACCCCAACCTGGTGCGCAAGCTGTTCGCGCTGGAGGTCCCGGAGATCGCCGACGGCACCGTCGAGATCTCCGCGATCGCCCGGGAGGCCGGGCACCGCACCAAGATCGCGGTCCGGTCCCGCAAGTCGGGCGTCAACGCCAAGGGCGCCTGCATCGGCCCGCTCGGCAGCCGGGTCCGCAACGTGATGTCCGAACTGCACGGCGAGAAGATCGACATTGTGGACTGGTCGGACGACCCGGCCACCTTCGTCGGCAACGCGCTGTCCCCGGCACGCGTCAACAGTGTCCTGGTGATCGACGCCGAGGCCCGGGTCGCCCGGGTGATCGTGCCGGACTACCAGCTCTCGCTGGCGATCGGCAAAGAGGGCCAGAACGCCCGCCTCGCCGCCCGGCTGACCGGCTGGCGGATCGACATCCGTCCCGACACCGAGGTCGCCGAGGTCGCCGAGAGCAGCGGGGAGGACACCGAGGCGGCACCCTCAGCCGCAGCCACAAAGGCGGAGTCCGAGACCGCAGGCGCCGCCGAGCCTTCGGCGGGGTAGGATGATTGGTGGTGGCCGTTCGGCCCCGCAGCGTACTTGCGTGGGCTGCCGGGTTCGTGCGGCCCGATCCGACCTGCTGCGCGTGGTGGCGGTGGAGAGCGAAGGCGTGGGTTTCGCCCTTGCTCCCGACCCCCCGAAGCGGCTGCCCGGCCGGGGTGCGTCACTGCATCCCGATCTGGCATGTCTCGAGCTGGCGCTTCGCCGCCGGGCATTCACTCGGGCTCTTCGCCTGACACAGATGCCTGACGCGAGCGCGCTGCGAGAGCGGTTGCAGGACGGCGCAGGACTGTAAGTGACATCTATTCGGAAGCGGGTCGAGATTGCTATGAGCACTCGATGAGCACGTTGCGATGAGTACGTCAGGTTAACGACGGCCCGTGGAACAGCCCCGGGCCGAGGTAGGAGTGAAGTGGCCAAGGTCCGGGTGTACGAACTCGCGAAAGAGTTCGGTGTTGAGAGCAAGGTCGTCATGGCCAAGCTCACTGAGATGGGCGAATTCGTCCGGTCGGCGTCGTCGACCATAGAAGCGCCCGTGGTTCGCAGGCTTACCGAGGCATTCGGTAAGTCCTCCTCTGGTTCCGGCGGCGGCGCTCCCAGGCCCGCCCCCCGTCCCGCGCCGCGTCCCGGCCCGAAGCCGCCGGCACCGGCTGCTCCGGCCGCCGCACCCGCGGCGCCGGCCGCCCCCGTGGCGGGAGCCCCGAAGCCGGCCGGCCCCAGGCCGCCGGCACCCAAGCCCGCGCCCGCGGCGGCTCCGGCCTCCCCGGGTCCCCGACCGGGCCCCAAGCCCGTCGCCGAGGTTCCCGCGGTGCCCTCGACGCCTGCTCCGCAGGTCGAGTTCACCCAGGCCCCCGCGGCCCCGCCCGCTCCCGCTCCGGCCCCGCAGGCC
>JBDSTJ010000445.1:0-19463 GCA_039928335.1 Streptosporangiaceae bacterium
TGACCCGCGCGAAGGTCTCGGCGAAGAACACCGAGTGGTCCAGGACCCCCTGACCGAGTGCCGGCAGCATGTTCTGCAGCACGACGGCTCTGGGTCCGACCAGTGCCATCCGGGTGTCGCCGAAGAAGCGCCAGGTCAGTGAATCGGGGCCGAGCGGCTCAGCGGAAGACATAAATACATATTTGTCTCTCTGTATCGCGGAGTCAAGTCGGCTAGGCTCGGTGATGATGACGCCCGCCGACGACCAGTTGACTGATGACGAGCTGACGAGCCGCATCCTCGAGGCCGCGCTGGGCGAGTTCCGCGACTACGGCCTCCGGCGGACCAGCATGGACAACGTCGCCCGCCGCGCCGGGATCGCCCGCGCCACCATCTACCGGCGCTTCCCCAACAAGACCGTGCTCATGCGGGTCGTCGCCGCCCGGGAGGTCCACCGGTCGATGGCCCAGATCACTCGGGCCGTCGCAGGCCTGCCGACCGTCGAGGAACGCCTCGTCGAGGGCTTCGTCGCCGCCATCCGGCTCGCCAGGACCGACGCGCTGCTGACCCGCCTGCTCGAGTCCGAGCCCGAGACGGTCCTGCCGCATCTGACGATCGACTCGGAGTTCGCGCTGTCGGCCGTCAGCGGCTTCCTGACCGAGCAGCTCACGCACTCGGCCGGCGTCTGCGACCCCGGGGCCGTCGCGGAGGTCATGGCCCGGCTCGGTCTGTCGATCGTGCTGGCCCCGCGCAGCCGCATCGGCCTCGACACCGACGAGCAGCTGCGCGCTTTCGGCCACCGGTTCCTGGTCCCGTTGCTCTGAGCGACCGCCCGGACACGGGGTACCCGTTGACCCCTGGATCACCTGGGGCTAGCGTGACGAACGTCACGATATCTCCGGAGTTGAGGATGGCCGCCCTGCCATGGGGATTTCAAAGGGAGGGTCATGACTCAGGCGACGGACTCCCTGACGGCGCTGCCGGTCGAACTGGCGGACCTGCTCCGTCCCGAACTTCCCGCGCTGGCCGATCTGATCATCGACGAGCTCGGCGCGTGCATCCCGGAGTTCGCCAACTATCTGCACGGGGTGCACCGGGACCAGATCACACTCCGGGTTCAGCGCGGTCTGCGCCAGTTCGTCGACCAGATCGGCGGCTCGATGACGCCGCTGGAACTGAACACCCGGATGTACCACCGCCTGGGCCGCTCTGAGTACGTCGCGGGCCGGAGCCTGGACGGGCTGCAGGCCGCGTTCCGGGTCGGTTCCCGGGTGTCCTGGCGGCACTACGCCCACGTCGGCAGGCAGGCGGGCCTGGACTCCGGCACGATGTACGTCCTGGCCGAGTCGGTGTTCAGCTATGTCGAGGAGGTCGCCTCGCACGCCGTCAGCGGCTATGCCGACCTGCGGGCGCGGGCGACCGGCGACGTCGAGCGCAAACGCCGGCGGCTGCTGGAACTGCTGCTGGCCGACCCGCCCATCGCCTCGGCCGAGCAGATCACCGACCTGGCCCGAGCCGCGGCCTGGACCGTCCCGAACCGGATCGCCGTGGTGGCCCTGGCCGAGCCCTGGCGGGAGAACCATGCGGTGTCCCCCGCGGTCCCCGGAGACGTGCTGATGGACCTGGAGCGGCCCGACCCGGTGCTCCTGGTGCCCGACGCAGACGGGCCGGGCAAGGCCGACCTGCTGCGGCGGGCCTTCCTCGGCGCGCGGTTCAGCGTGGGCCCCAGTGTCCCGCTCGCCGACGCCCCGCTGTCGCGGCGGATGGCCGGCCAGGCCCTGTCGCTGGCCGAGCGCGGGATCATGGGCGACCAGAACCCGGTGCGGTGCGACGAGAACCTCGCCACCCTGCTGCTCCTGCAGGACGAGCGGATCATGCGGTTGTTGATCGACCGCAACATGGCCCCGTTCGCCGGACTGACCCCCGCGAGCAGGGACCGGCTCATCGAGACCCTGTACGCCTGGCTCCTCGAGGAGGGGCGGATCGTGGAGGCCGCCGCGAACCTCAGCCTCCACCCGCAGACCGTTCGCTACCGGATGCGCCGGATCGAGGCCATGTTCGGCGAGCGGCTGCACGACCCGGGCTGGCGGTTCGAAATGGAGATGGCCCTGCGCAGCCGGATGCTGCTCCTGTAACCCGGTGTAGTCCGCGGGCAGCCCCAACAGCGCGCCCAGATCCCGCTGCTGGCCGGTGGCCATGAACCGGGCGACCGTCGCCCGGTCGGCACCGCTCAGCGCCATGAGCAGGTCCGAAAGCTCGACGAAGCCCGCGCGCATGAAGGCCCGGATCTGCGGATCCGCCGAGGCGGCGTGGCCCTGCAGCCGGCAGCGCCGTGCGGCCGGGCCGATCACCACCCTGCGGTAGAGACCGGCCAGCGCCTCCTCCGGCGTCCCGCCGGGCTCGGCGGCCGCGCGGAACGCCTGGGTGGTCTGCTCCCTGACCCGGTCGAGACAGGCCAGGAACAGGGTCTTCTTGTCCTCGAACAGCGCATAGACGTAGGGCTGGGAGATCCCTGCGCGCCGCGCGATGCTCACTGTCTTGGCCGCGTGGTAGCCGAACTCCGCGAACTCGTGGACGGCCGCCTCGAGCACCTGGTCGCGGCGTTCCTCTGCGGTGGGGCGGTGTGCTGGCATACGCCCAAATTGATACGCCAATCAGGGACGTGTCAACCAGCGACCCCGTAGTGCGGGTCCGCCACGACCGGATAGACCGCACCCTCGTGCCGCACCCGCATGATGATCGTGGAGCCCTCGAGCTCGTAGTGGGCTTTGACCGGGCGGAACAGCGAGTCGCACGCCCAGGGGGTGTAGAAACGGCCGACCGTCGCGCCGTAGCGCAGGTGGACCACGTCGTAGCCGCCCGAGGGCATCGACTCGAACACGAGCCCGTCCGACAGCGTCACCGGGAACCGGAACTCCGAGGGGGCCTCGGGGCCGTGCACGACGGTGACGAACCGGATCCCGTCCGAGGTCGTCTGGGCGACGATATCGGTGTCGACATCGACCCCGACGAACACCCGCAGGCTGGGGCGCAGCACGGTGGCGGCCCGGTCCCCGGCGGCGCAGTCGATGGCGACGTGGATGCGCTGGCCGTCCTTGGTCGGGGCCCAGACGCCCTCCCTGGCCCTGACCGCCCATTGCACGTCGCGGTTGTCGTACTCCTGGGGCTCGTGCTTGCCCCGGGCGACGAGCACCTGCGAGGCGGCGTTCATCGCCGCGGTCGCCCCGTCCCGCGCGTGCCTCATGGCGCAGCCCCCTCCGCCTGTTTCCTACCGAAGAACAACCACTGCTCTCGGTTGACGCTGCTTTGGTTTATCACGTGCCCTCACGACGTGAAGAACTTAGCGCCACTACAGCGTCAAACTGTGATCAGTCAAACACGAAAAGTGACAGTATCGCATACTCAGCGCCATCTTGCGTCACCATCGGTCATCCGGCCATGCTGCGTCAACGCCGTGCGCGCCGGTTGTCCATAATGGGCAGCCCTGCCCCGGGGGCGGGTGCAAAGGAGAGAAGCGATGAGCGAGGAGCACGGGACAGAGCAGCAGGTCCCGCAAGAACAAGGCTCCGCCGACGCGAAGTCACCGCCGGCGGGCACCATCAGGATCGCGGACCTACCGGAGGCCGACCAGGACTTCGTCCGCACCGAACTGCGGCGGGACACCCCGCTGCACCACCTGCTCGCCCTGGAGATCATCGAGATCGGCGAGCGCCATGCCATCCTGTCGATGCCGGTACGAGAAGAGGCCTTCAACAGCACCGCGAACCTGCACGGCGGGGCGATCGCGACCCTGATCGACGTGGCGGCCGGGACCGCGGCGGCGCGGGGCAGCGGTTTCAAGCACGGGGAACAGAGCCTGGTCACCGCCGACCTGCACGTCCGCTACCTGGGCCGGCCGCACGGGGACGTGGTCTACGCCCGCGCGGAGCTGGTCAAGGTCGGCCGGCAACTGGTGATCGTCGACTGCCGGGTGACCGACGGCGAGGACCGGCTGATCGCCACGGCCGACTTCTCCATGATGATCGTCCCGATCCGGGACCCGCTGAAACCGGTGGCAGGGGCCACCTCGACGGACCCCGATCTCTAGAGCCGGGCGCGACGGACGGCACGGCCGGTCCGGCGGGCGCAGCCTCCGGGGCCCTGAGCCGGACCCTGGCGGCCGCGACCGGCCGCAGCTGCTCCTGGTACCGCCACCGGCGTCCCGTCCACCGTGATCTCGGCCTGAGCGGCCGTGATCGCCAGCTGCGCGGCCCTGGCACGCCCGGCGGCAACGGCGATGTCCCGGTCGAGGCCGGAGTGGCACGACCCCTGCCGGGACCGACCGGCCGGAACGAGGTTCTGGCCGGCCGGGGCGGTCACCAGTGGTCGGGGCTGTGCGGTTCCTCGTCGGGCCGGTTGGAGCTCGACAGCAGCCGCAGGTCCGACTCGACCATCATCGCGACCAGCTGCTCGAAGTTGACTCCGGGCTCCCAGCCGAGCTGCTCGCGGGCCTTCTTGGGATCGGCGCACAGCAGGTCGACCTCGGCCGGCCGGTTGAACTTCGTGTCCAGGACCACGTGGTCCTTCCAGTTCAGCCCGACGCTGCCGAAGGACAACTCGACCAGCTGCTGGACCGACTGGGTGACGCCGGTGCCGATCACGAAGTCCTCGGGGACCTCCTGGGTCAGCATCAGGTGCATCGCCCGCGCGTAGTCCCCGGCGAAGCCCCAGTCACGGCGCGCCTCCAGGTTGCCCAGGCGCAGCTCCGTCGCGAGGCCGAGCTTGATCCGCGCCACCCCGAGAGTGATCTTGCGGGTGACGAACTCCGCGCCCCGGCGCGGGGACTCGTGGTTGAACAGGATGCCGCTGACCGCGAACATCCCGTACGACTCCCGGTAGTTCTGGGTGATGAAGTGCCCGTAGGTCTTCGCCACCCCGTACGGGCTGCGGGGGTGGAACGGGGTCAGCTCGTTCTGCGGGGTCTCCCGCACCTGCCCGAACATCTCCGAGGACGACGCCTGGTAGAAGCGGATCTGGGCCCGGGGCTCGGCGGTGCGGGAGGCGCTGATGCCGCTGACCACCCGGATCGCCTCAAGGACCCGCAACGGGCCCATCCCGGTGACCTCGGCGGTCAGCTCCGCCTGCTGCCAGGACATCGGGACATAGGAGATCGCGCCGAGATTGTAGACCTCGTCGGGCTGGACGCGCTCGACCGCGGAGATCAGGCTGCCCTGGTCGAGCAGGTCGCCCGTGGTGATCTGCACGTCCCCGATGTGCTTGCGTAGCCGGGCCACATGCGGGTTCGCCTGACCCCTGACCAGGCCCCAGACTTCGTACCCCTGTTCGAGCAGGTGCTCGGCGAGGTAGGACCCGTCCTGGCCGGTGATGCCGGTGATGAGCGCTCGCCTGGTCAGCGGAACCTCCCCTGATCTGTGTAGTGACGAACCGTGTGAAACACGAGGTTAGCGATCCTTTGGGGTAGCTGAGTAGGCTGGGCGGCCTTCGGGGCCGAATCCGGTTCAGCGGAGTACTCTCGATCAATCATGCTCTCCCGCCTTTTCGCGCGCGGAAGCGCCCCGGCCCTGGCCGCCGACCTCCTGCAGTGCGGGCCTACGGACAGATCGCCGGGGCCAGATCCGGCCGATGCCGGGAGGGCGGGCGATACTGGAGAGGGGAAGTCTGGTGGTCGGCAGTGTCGAAGCGGTCAGACCCCGGCCGGTCCGGTGGTCACCGTGACGCTGCGCCTGGGCGGCCGCGAACTCGGCGGGTTCGCGATCATGGCCGTGGTCAACCGCACGCCCGACTCCTTCTTCGACCGGGGCGCGACCTTCGGTTTCGACGCCGCCCTCAGGGCCGTCGACCGGGCCGCCGCCGAGGGCGCGGACATCGTGGACATCGGCGGGGTCAAGGCGGGTCCCGGCGATGACGTGGACGTGACCGAGGAACTGCGCCGGGTGGTGGACCTGGTCGCGGCCGTCCGGGACCGGCACCCCGGCCTGGTGATCAGCGTGGACACCTGGCGGGCCGAGGTCGGTGAGGCCGTGGCCCTGGCCGGGGCCGACCTGCTCAACGACACCTGGGGCGGCGTTGACCCCGAACTGGCCTCGGTGTCGGCCGCGCACGGTCTCGGCTTGGTCTGCGCGCACGCAGGCCGCCAGGAGCCCCGGACCCGGCCGCACCGGGTGGCCTATGCCGACGTGGTCGCCGACGTGGTCCGGCACGTGACGGCCGAGGC
This sequence comes from Streptosporangiaceae bacterium, assembly GCA_039928335.1. Lineage (GTDB taxonomy): Bacteria > Actinomycetota > Actinomycetes > Streptosporangiales > Streptosporangiaceae > Actinocorallia. The sequence goes on from JBDSTJ010000445.1 coordinate 6,194, forward strand.
CGAGCGGGCGGTCGCCCTGGGCGTACGGCCCGACGGAATCATGATCGATCCCGCCCACGACTTCGGCAAGAACACCCGCCAGTCGCTCGAGGTCAGCCGACGTCTCGGGGAGCTCGCCGGGACCGGCTGGCCGGTGCTGGTGGCGGTCTCCAACAAGGACTTCATCGGCGAGACCCTCGGCCAGGCCGTCGACAAGCGCGGGGTCGGGACGATGGCCGTCCTGGGCGTCTCGGCCTGGCTCGGGGCGCAGGTCTTCCGGGTCCACGACGTCGCCGGGGCCCGCCGAGCCCTGGACGCTGTCACGGCCCTCAGGAGCCGGCCCGTATCGTGATCAGGCGTGCTCCTTGGCGAAGGCCAGGAACTCCCGGGCGATCGGCGGCAGCGGCCGGTGAGCGTGCACGAGCCCGATCGTCCTGGTGAGCGGGGGCATCAGCGACCTGACGGCCAGGCCCTCGGTGTCCTCGACCTGGTTGCGGTACCACAGCAGCGAACCGCGCCCGGCCCGCACCCAGCCCAGCCAGGCCGCCCGTTCGTCCGACTCGACCGCGATCGTGGGGACCGTGCCGATCCGGGCGAGCATCGCGTCGAGCTCGGCCCGCCGGGCCGTCCCCTTGGTCGGAACGATCAGCCGCAGCCCGTCGAGCTGGGCGAGCGGCACCGGATCGCGTAGCTTCATGCCGGGCGGCGAGATCAGCACCACCTCCCGGAGCTCGAAGGGGTGAGCCGCCAGATCGCCGGGGACCGGCAGGTCGGTGACCGCCAGGTCGGCCCGGCCGGCCCGGACGGCGGCTCCGACGGCTTCGCGGCCCTCGCACCGGACCACCCGGACCCGGACGGCCGGCTGGTCCCTGGCGAACCGGGGCAGCAGCCGCCCGGTCAGCTCGGGCTCGAGCGTGGGCGTGGCCGCGATCCGTAGTTCGGCCCCCCGACCGTGGCCGCGGGTCACCGACTCGATCGCGTCAACCGCGTCGAGGGCGATCCTGGCCTGCCGGACCACCTGCTCCCCCGCCGCGGTCAGCACCACTCCCCGGCCCGACCGGGCGAACAGCTCGATGCCCAGCTCCCGTTCGAGTTCCCGCACGGCCCGCGAGAGCGCGGGCTGAGCGACATAGAGCGCCTGAGCCGCCGACGTCATGGTGCCGTGGTCGGCGGTGGCCACGACATAGCGCAACTGCCGCAGATTCATGCCCCTGACGGTATGGCACCCGGGGCTTCCGGTCCTGGACATGACGGAAAGCCACCGGGTGTCACTGGCTACGGGAACGTCTGACGATCGGGAAGGTCGGCCGCGTAGGACTCCTTGACGACGTCGAGCACGTGCCAGGAGTCGGCCAGCCGCACGCCGGCGACCGATCTGACGGCGTCGAGCACTCCGACGAGCAGGGCGGTCGAGCCGGCCTCGGCGCGGCCGACGAGGTCGAAGCGGCCGAATCCGGCCGCGACGTACCGGACGCCCTCGACCGCGGCGACCTCCCGGGCGATCCGGCGGACCGACACACCCCCGGCGACGATCCCGAAGCCGCCCAGTTCGACGCTGCCGAGCGCGGCGGGGTCGGCCAGGCCGGTCACCTGGATCACCCCCGAGCGCATCAGCCGGACCACCCGGGCCCGGGTCGCGGCCTGGGACAGCCCGATGATGCCCGCGAGCCGGGTGTAGGGTGCGCGGCCGTCGCGCTGCAGTTCCTGCAACAGCCGCCAGTCGATGTCGTCAAGGACCACGTCGCCGAGGCTGCGCACGACTGAGTGGGCGTCCTTGACCACGTCGACGGAACGGAACACCTCGACGGCGGCGACGCCGGTGAGCTGGCGGAGGTCGTCGACGACGGTGGCGAGCGCGCTGTCGTCGCGCGCTCTGGCCTCGGCGACGACGGCCTGCGGGCCGGTGCTGAGCCCGGCGAAGCTCACGGCGGGATGCTTGGCGAGTTCGGCGGCGACCTCCCGGGCCGGGCCGTCGACGGTCACGGCGAGATGACCGACGGCATCAGCGCCGATCACCTGGGCGTGCACGATTCCGACGACTCTGACGACCCCGTTCTCCAAAAGGCTCTGGACCCGGGCGCGTACGGCCGTTCGTGAGAGTCCGACGCGGTCGGCCAGGGCCTGGAACGTTGCCCGGCCGTCCCGCTGGAGTTCGCGGACCAGCACGGAGTCCACTTGATCCAGCACGGGGAGTCCTCCTGTCATGGGGGGGTGAAGGCCCCCGAATACATGCGGGGGCCATGCAAGATCCTTACATTTCCAGGCCCTCGGGGGGAAATTTTGATCTTGCTCGTGTTTGTCCCGTTCCACTACACGTGATGCGGCGGCCAGGCACGTTTTCTGAGCCGAAATCACTGTCGGTGGCCGGTTGGAAGAACGCGAAACTCAGCGCCGAGCGGCTTTTCTGGCCGGTGGCGCCTCGCACTTCTTCAAGCCGGTTCAACACTGTCCCCCGTACGCCCGTCCCAGATGAGGGCCTATGTAAGAAACCTGCATTGATCTAGCAAAGACGTCAAGGGGTAACCAAGCTAATTCCTCAGGCCGCCTCGCCCCCGTGGAGCCTCATGGAACGAGGCAGTGCTGGGTAGGGGACAAAATGGAGGGTTCCGAACACCGCTGATGGGTGAGAACTTGCGTCTGCTGAACAGTGAGCTGATCGCTCACGACCTGACCTACAACGACGTCTTCATGGTCCCGGCCCGCTCCGACGTGGGGTCCCGGCTGTCGGTCGACCTCGCGAGCAACGACGGGAGCGGGACCACGATCCCGCTGGTCGTGGCCAACATGACGGCCGTTTCGGGCCGCCGGATGGCCGAGACCGTGGCCCGCAGGGGCGGTATCGCGGTCATTCCGCAGGACATCCCGGCCGAGGTCGTCGCCTCGGTGATCTCCTATGTGAAGCAGCGCCATCTGGTCTTCGACACCGCGATCACGCTCGGTCCCGGCGACACCGTCGGTGAGGCGTTGAGCCTGCTGCACAAGCGTGCGCACAACGCGGTCATCGTGGTGAAGGAAGACAAACCTGTCGGTGTGGTCACCGAGGCGGACTGCCAGTCGGTCGACCGTTTCTCCCAACTGCGCGACGTGATGACCCGCGATCTGGTTACTCTGCCCGAGACCGTCCGGGCCCAGCAGGCCTTCGAGGTCCTGCACGGCCGGGGCCACCGGCTGGCCCCCGTGGTCGACGCCGCCGGTCTCCTGGTCGGGGTGCTGACCAGGACCGGCGCGCTGCGCGCGACCCTCTACGATCCGGCCGCCGACGAGGCGGGGCGGCTGCGCGTCGCGGTGGCCGTGGGCGTCAACGGCGACGTGGCGGGCAAGGCCAAGGCCCTGCTCGAAGCCGGTGCGGATCTGCTGGTCGTCGACACCGCGCACGGCCACCAGGAGAAGATGATCGGCGCACTGGAGGCCGTGCGCGGCCTCGACCCCCAGGTCCCGGTCGCGGCGGGAAACGTCGTCACCGCCGAGGGCGTGCGCGACCTGGTCGCCGCCGGGGCCGACATCGTGAAGGTCGGCGTCGGGCCGGGCGCGATGTGCACCACCCGGATGATGACCGGCGTGGGCCGCCCGCAGTTCTCAGCCGTCCTGGAGTGCTCGGCCGAGGCCCGCAGCCTCGGCCGGCACGTGTGGGCCGACGGTGGCGTCCGCCATCCGCGCGACATCGCCCTGGCCCTGGCCGCCGGCGCGTCCAACGTCATGGTCGGCTCCTGGTTCGCCGGGACCTACGAATCCCCCGGCGATCTGCAGCGGGCCGCCGACGGCCGGCTCTACAAGGAGAACTTCGGGATGGCCTCGGCCCGTGCGGTCCGGCTGCGGACCGCCGACGACAGCCCGTTCGACCGGGCCCGCAAGGCCCTGTTCGAAGAGGGCATCTCCACCTCGCGGATGTACCTGGACCCACAGCGGCCCGGCGTCGAGGACCTGATCGACTCGATCGTCGCGGGGCTGCGCAGCTCCTGCACCTACGCGGGGGCGCGCTCCCTTGAGGAGTTCCACGACAGGGCCGTCGTGGGCGTCCAGAGCACGTCGGGCTACGCCGAGGGGATGCCGCTCGCCACCAGTTGGTGATCCGCCAGGCTGCACGGTCTCGCCCCTGGCCCGCTACTCCTACGCCTCTGGTACGGTCACGCACAGGTATCTGCGGCCAAAGCATCCCGAGTCCGCAGAAATGCCTCCTGTGAGCAATCTCACGTCAGCTACTGCCTGCGGCTTCCAGCGGCTCGCCGTGGTGGTCGAGCACCCCGTAGGCGGTCGGCGGACCGGGCGCGAACCACCCAATCTGAGCGGTTCCTGCACCTGAGCCCCATCATCTGACGGAAAATTGGGATTTCGAGCAACCCTTGTTGACCTTTTGTGCGTCCTAAATGAAGAGAGGGGGATCAATCCCTCTACTCGGGGGAAACGGAGCCTCTATGGAACACGGTCAGATGCGCGCGCTGCAGCGAGCCCTGGGATTGACACTCGCTTCGGCTGTGATCTGGGGGGTCGCCCACCTCTGGGCCGGCCGCCGGATCACCGGTGCGCTGCTGGCCGCCGCGTTCGCGGCCATCGCCGCCGCGCTGATCGTCCTGGCCACCGGGTTCCGGCACGACCTGCTCGACCTCGTGGTCCAGCCGACCTGGCTGACCGCCATCATCGTCGCCACGCTCGGCCTCGCGCTGATCTGGGTGACCGTGGTCGTCCGGTCCTGGCTGCTGGTGCGGCCCTCGGGGCTGGCGGTAGCCCCCAGAGCCGCCGGGATCGCCGCGGTCGTCGGCCTCTGCCTGGCCGTGACCGCTCCGTTCGCCTATGCCGCGCACAGCACCTACGTCTACCGAGACGCGCTCACTACGATCTTCAAGGCCGGCAAGAACCAGCCCAAGGTGCACAAGGACAACCCGTGGCAGGGGCGGCCCCGGCTCAACGTGCTGCTGCTGGGCGGCGACTCCGGCTCCAACCGGGTCGGGGTCCGCACCGACAGCGTCACGCTCGCCAGCATCGACACCAAGACCGGCGACACCGTCCTGCTGGGCCTGCCGCGCAACCTTCAGCAGGTCGCGATGCCGCCCGGCCCGGCGGCCGACCGGTTCCCCAACGGATTCACCGGGGACGGTCCGGAGACTCCCGGCCTGCTCAACGAGATCTTCGAGTACGGCGAGGAGCACCCCGAGATCCTGCCCGGGGTCGCCAAGGGTGAGCGCGGTCCCGCGCTGCTGGTCCCGACGGTCTCCCAGATCCTCGGCCAGCCGATCGACTACTACATCCTGGTCGACATGAAGGGCTTCGCCCAGATCGTCGACGCGATGGGCGGCGTCTACCTCCGGATCCCCAAGGACATCGTCTTCGGCAAGTACAACGAGGGCCTGCTCAAGGCCGGCTATCGCAAGCTCAACGGAACCGACTCCCTCTGGTATGGCCGGTCCCGCACGGACAGCGACGACTATGTCCGGATGGGCCGGCAGAAGTGCCTGCTGCGGGCCATCGCCCGCCAGGCCGACCCGCAGAAGGTCCTGCTGCGCTTCCAGAAGCTCGCGGTAGCCGCCAAGCACACGATCTCCACCGACATCCCGCAGAACCTCCTGCCGGCCCTGATCGACCTGTCAGGACAGATGAAGAGCGGCGCCAAGATCAACAGTCTGCAGTTCGTGCCGCCGCTGATCAGCACCGGAAACCCCGACTTCGCCCTCATCCGGGAGCGGTCCGCCAAGGCGATCGCGAGCAGCCAGAACCACCAGGCGGCAGCCCCCACCCAGACGACACCCGCCAGCCCGACCAAGACCGTCAAGCATCAGACCGACCCGACGGCCGGCCCCGCCGACACCGCCGGCAAGCCGCTGTCACTCGACGCGACCTGCCCGTCCTGACCGACAGGTGTGCCCCGTCAGGCAGCCGGGGCACACTCTCCGTCAGGCAAGCGCGACACCGGCTGCGGCTGGTCATGAACACCGCCAACCTGTCCACACCGCTCGGCCTGCTGCTCGCCTACACCGCCGGCGACGGCCGTGTGCGGCGACCACGCCTCCTACAACCCGTTCGAACGCCGAGCCGGCCTGGACGACGCGGGTACTGCACACGGCCTCCGCGCTGGGTCAGAGGCGCTCGATGATGGTGACGTTGGCCTGGCCGCCGCCCTCGCACATGGTCTGGAGGCCGTACCGGCCGCCGGTCCGCTCGAGTTCGTGCAGCATGGTCGTCATCAGCCGGGCGCCGGTCGCGCCGAGCGGGTGGCCCAGGGCGATCGCACCGCCGTTGGGGTTGACCTTGGCCGGGTCCGCGCCGGTCTCCTTGAGCCAGGCCAGCACGACCGAGGCGAACGCCTCGTTGATCTCGACGGTGTCGATGTCGGCGATGGACATCCCGGCCTTCTTGAGGGCGTGGGCAGTCGCCGGGATCGGCGCGCTCAGCATCTTGATCGGGTCCTCGCCGCGCACGCTGAGGTGGTGGATCCGGGCACGCGGGGTCAGACCGTGGTCCTTGACGGCCTGCTCGGAGGCGATGAGCAGCGCGGCGGAACCATCGGAGATCTGCGAAGCCAGGGCGGCGGTCAGCCGACCGCCGTCGACCAGGGTCTTGAGCCCGGCCATCTTCTCCACGGTGGTGTCCCGGCGCGGTCCCTCGTCGTTGCTCACGCCCGCATAGGGCGCGATCTCCTTGGCGAAGTAGCCGTTGTCGATCGCGTGCAGCGCCCGCTGGTGCGAGGTGTAGGAGAACTCCTCCATCTCCGCACGGGACACCTCCCACTGAGCGGCGATCATCTCCGCGCCGCGGAACTGGGAGACCTCCTGGTCGCCGTAGCGGGCCTCCCAGCCCTTGGAACCGGCGAACGGCCCGGCGAAGCCGAGCTGCACGCCCGCGATCATCGCGTAGGCGATCGGGATCTTGGACATGTTCTGCACACCGCCGGCGACGACCAGGTCCTGGGTGCCGGACATGACAGCCTGCGCCGCGAAGTGCACGGCCTGCTGGGAGGAGCCGCACTGCCGGTCGATCGTGGTCCCGGGCACCTCCTCGGGCAGCCCGGCGGCGAGCCAGGCGGTCCGGGCGATGTCGCCGGCCTGCGGTCCGACGGTGTCGACACAGCCGAAGATGACGTCGTCCACCGCGGCCGGGTCGATGCCCGACCGCTCCACCAGCGACTTGAGCGCGTGCGCGCCCAGGTCAGCGGGGTGGGTCTCGGCCAGTCCGCCGTTGCGCCGGCCGACCGGGCTACGCACCGCGTCGACGATGTATGCCTCTGGCATGTCCAAACTCCTTATGCGTGCTGGCTGGAGACCGAGACCACTTCGCCGGTCATATAGGACGAGTACTGGCTGGCCAGGAAGATGATCACGTTGGCGACCTCCCACGGCTCGGCGTAGCGGCCGAAGGCCTCCCGGGAGGTGAGTTCGGTGAGGAGTTCCTCGCTGGTGACCTTGACCAGGTGCGGGTGCATCGCCAGCGACGGCGAGACCGCGTTGATCCGGATGCCGTGCTCAGCGGCCTCCAGGGCCGCGCAGCGGGTCAGCGCCATCACGCCGGCCTTCGCGGCCGCATAGTGCGACTGCCCTTTCTGGGCCCGCCACCCGACGACCGAGGCGTTGTTGACGATCGCGCCGCCGCTCCCCTGGTCGCGCATGATCCGCAGGGCGGCCCTGGTGCAGCGCATGGTGCCGTTCAGGGTGATGTCCAGGACCCGGTCCCAGGCCTCGTCGGCCATGTCGACCAGGTCTGCGGTGCCGCCGAGACCCGCGTTGTTGACGGCCACGTCGATCCGGCCGAACCGGTCCACGGCCAGCGCGTACAGCGCCTGCACCTGCACCTCGTCGGTCACGTCGCAGGGCTGGGCGGCGACCCGGTCCGCGCCGAACTCGGCGGCGAGGGCTTCGAGGGACTCCTTGAGCCGGCGTTCGTGGGCGTCACTGATGACGACGTTCGCGCCCTCCTCCAGGCAGCGCCGGGCGGTGGCCCCGCCGATGCCCGCCCCGGCCGCGGCCGTGATCACCACGATCTTGTCTTTGAGGAGTCCGTGCCCCTGGGGGTACGGCGGTGTCGTCGTCGCCATACCCCGAGGGTACCAAGCACTTGTTTGGTTCACGAGCGCCGGGTACCGGGCCGCCCCGGCCAAGGGGGATCATTGAGAGAGACCCTGGGGAGGAACGTGCCGCGCATCGAGAGCTTCGAAGCCTTCCACGTGGCGATGCCGCGTGGCCGCAGGCCCGAGAGCGTCCTGGTCAAACTGACCTGCGACGACGGAGTGACCGGCTGGGGTGAGACCGCGGGCCACGACATCGCGTGGACCGACCTCGAGGAGCGCCTCGGCCCGGCCCTGCTCGGCCTCGACTGGGACCGGCCGGAGGACCTGTCCGGGATCAGGGCACTGGCCGGGCCCGGCGCCACCGCCGCCGTCGACATGGCCGTCTGGGACCTGTGGGGACGCGCCCACCAGGTCCCGGTCTGGCACGCCCTCGGCGGCACCCGCACCTCCGTCGTCACCGGCGCGCGCATCCCCTGCGAACCCGTCCTCGACACCCTGCTCCCCCGGGTCAACCGCTACATCGGCGGCGGCTACGCGCGGGTCACCCTGGAGATCCGTCCGGGCTTCGACATCGAGGCCGTACGGACGGTACGCCGGTCCTTCCCCGCTCTGGCCCTCCAGGTCGACGCCGCCGGCTCCTACACCGACTGCGCCGAGCACCTCGAGACGCTCGAGGCCCTCGACGCCTACGACGTGATCGCCATCGAGCGTCCGTTCGCGCCGGGCGATCTCGTGGCGCACGCCCAGCTCCAGCGGATCGTCCGCGCGGCCGTCGCCCCGGCCATCGACGACCTCGACACCCTCGAGGCCGCCATCACCCTGGAGGCCGGTCGCGCCCTCAGCCTCCGGATCAGCCGCCTCGGCGGCCTCACCGCGGCCCGCGCAGCCCACGACCGCGGCTACGCGGCGGGCTGGGAGATCTGGTGCGGCGGAGCCGGGGCCTTCGGCGTCGGCCAGGCGGCCGCGGTGGCCCTGGCCAGCATGCCCGGCTGCTCCCTGCCGAGCGACATCACCGAGATGGCCGGCGGACCCGAGTTCGTCTCCCCGCCGGTCCGCTCGACCGGCGGGGTCGTCGCCGTCCCCCTCACCCAGCCAGGCCTGGGCCACACCGTCGACGAGAGGCGGATCGCCAGGCTCGCGACCCGTGCCCTGGACTTCCGCCCCTAATAGCTCTTGGGCAGGCCCATCGAGTGCTGGGCGACGAAATTGAGGATCATCTCGCGGCTCACCGGGGCGATCCGCAGGAGCCGGGTTGCCGTGAGCATCCCGCCGATCCCGTACTCCACGGTCAGCCCGTTGCCGCCGAACGTCTGGATCGCCTGGTCCACGCAGTGGTTGGCGGCCTCGCCCGCGGCGTACTTGGCCATGTTCGCGGCCTCGCCCGCTCCGAAGTCGTCACCCCGGTCGTACAGGAACGCAGCCTTCTGCCCCATCAGCCGGGCCAGCTCCAGCTCGATCTTCGCCGCTGCCAGCGGATGTGCCAGGCCCTGGTGCGCGCCGATCGGGGTCCTGAACACCTGACGGCTGTTGGCGTACTCCACCGCCCGGCCCAGGGCGTAACGGCCGATGCCGCCGGCCATCGCCGTCGCCATGATCCGCTCGGGGTTGAGCCCGGCGAACAGCTGCAGCAGCCCCGCGTCCTCGTCGCCGACGAGCGCGTCATAGGGCAGCCGTACGTCGTCCAGGTGGCAGACGAACTGCTTCTCCGGCGAGACGATCTCCATCTCGATCGGCGTCCAGGAGAACCCCGGGGTGTCGGTCGGCACCACGAACAGGGCCGGCTTGAGCGTGCCCTTCTGATCCTCCATCCGCCCGACGAACAGCACGGCCTCGGACTCGTCCACGCCCGAGATGAACGTCTTCTGGCCGGTCAGCACCCAGCCGTCGCCGTCCCGGCGGGCCGTCGTGGTGATCCGGTGGGAGTTGGAGCCCGCATCCGGCTCGGTGATCGCGAACGCCATCTTCAGGGTTCCGTCGGCGAACCTCGGCAGCCACTGTTTCTTCTGGTCCTCCGTGCCTGACCTGGCGATGATCGTCGCGCAGATCGCCGGGGACACCACCATCAGCAGCAGCGGACAGCCCGCGGCTGCCAGCTCCTCCGACACCGCGGCGAGATCACCGATGCCGCCGCCCCCACCCCCGTACTCCTCGGGAACGCTCACGCCCAGATAGCCCAGCGCCCCCGCCTCGGCCCACAACTCGTCGGTCTTGCCGCCGCTGCGCGCCTTCTCCGAGTAGTACGACGCGCCGTACTTCCGGCCGAGCGCGGCCACGGCCGCCCGCAGCGCCTGACGCTCGTCACTCTCAATGAAACTCATGCTTCGTCTCCGGGGGTGATGACGGCGAGGACCGCTCCGGCCTCGACCTGTTGTCCTTCTGCCACGGCCAGTTCGGCCACGATTCCACGTGCGGGAGCCACGATCCGGTGCTCCATCTTCATCGCCTCCAGGACCGCCACGACCTGGCCTTCTGCCACCTCGTCGCCCACCGCGGCCGCCACCCGCACCACGGTCCCGGGCATGGGGGCCAGCAGCGCGCCCGGCGCGACCTGGGAACCCGGCTCGCTGAACCTCGGCACCACGCCGAGCGTGACCGGGCCGAGGAGCGAGTCGACGAACACCCGGTCGCCGACCGCGCTGACGGCGAACCGCCGACGCACCCCCGCGACCTCCAGGACCACCTCGCCGCTCCCGGCCTGCTCCAACCGCACGTCCAGGTCAGTACGCAACCCGCCCCGCGTCAGCCGGTAGGTCACCTCGATTGGCCCGTCGGGCCCCGCATACATCCGGTACTGCGGCTGCGACGGCAGGTTGCGCCAGCCCGACGGCAGCCCGCCCAGCACCACGGCCGCCTCCCGGTTGCCCGCCGCGTCGGCCAGCGCCGCGGCCAGCGCCGACAGGCGCACGGTCTCCGCAGCTGCCAGCGGCGACGCCAGGACGTCCAGCCCGATCAGGTCCAGATAACCGGTATGGGTGTTGCCCGCGAGGAACTCCGGCTCGACCAGGATCCTCGCCAGCAGGTCCCGGTTGGTGGTGACTCCGTGGATCCGGGCCCCGGTCAGGGCCGACGCCAGCCGTCGCGCGGCGGACGTTCGGTTCGGGCCCCACGCGATGAGCTTGGCCAACATCGGGTCATAGTGGACACCGACCTCCGACCCGGCCTCGACCCCGGTGTCCAGCCGCAGCCCGAAGCCCGCCGGGACCTCGAACGCGGCATCCACCCCGGGCACCTCGAAGGCCTGCAGCAGGCCCGATGACGGACGCCAGTCCAGGGCCGGGTCCTCGGCGTAGATCCGCACCTCGATGGCGTGCCCGCGCGGCTCCGGCCGTTCCCCCAGACACGCACCCTCCGCGACCTCGATCTGGAGCCGGACGAGATCCACTCCGTAGACGCACTCGGTGACCGGGTGTTCCACCTGCAGCCGGGTGTTGACCTCTAGGAAGAAGAACCGGCCGTCTGCGGTGAGCATGAACTCGACCGTCCCGGCCCCCGCATAGCCGATGGCCCGCGCGGCCTCCACTGCGGCGTCACACAACGCGGCCCGCAACGCCGGGTCGACAGCGGAAGACGGCGCCTCCTCAATGATCTTCTGGTGGCGCCGCTGGATCGAGCACTCCCGCTCGCCCAGTGCCCACACGGTGCCGTGCCGGTCCGCGAGGACCTGCACTTCGATGTGCCGCGCGTTCTCCAGCAGCGGCTCGCAGAACACCGTCGGGTCCCCGAACGCCGACTGGGCCTCGCGCCGCGCAGACTCCACCGCCTCGTGCAGCTCAGCGAGGGTCCGAACGATCCTCATCCCCCGGCCGCCGCCGCCCGCCGACGCCTTGACCAGCAGCGGCAGGTCTCCGGCGGTCACGCTGTCGGGGTCCAGCTCGGGCAGAACCGGCACTCCGGCGGCGGCCATCAGTTTCTTGGCCGCCACCTTGGAGCCCATCGCGTCGATGGCGGCCGGCGGCGGCCCGACCCAGACCAGCCCGGCCTCGAGCACCGCACGGGCGAAGCCGGCATTCTCCGACAGGAAGCCGTAACCCGGGTGCACTGCCTCCGCCCCGGCGGCCCGAGCAGCCTCGACGACCAGATCCGCGCGCAGATAGGTCTCACCGGGAGCCGCGCCCGGCAGGCGCACGGCCGCGTCGGCGTCCGTGACGTGCGGCGCGTGCGCGTCCGGATCGGAGAACACCGCGACGGTCGAGATCCCCAGGTCCCGGCAGGTACGGAAGACCCGGCGGGCGATCTCACCCCGGTTGGCGACCAGCAGACTATTGATCATCTCTCACATCCGGAAGACGCCGAAGCCGTCGGCTCCGCGCACAGGGGCGTTGTGGATCACGGACAGGCACAGGCCCAGGACGGTACGGGTGTCACGTGGATCGATGATCCCGTCGTCGTACAGCAGGCCCGACAGGAAGTACGGCATCGACTCGGCCTCGATCTGCGTCTCGACCATCTGCCGGACCGCCGCGTCCTGCGCCTCGTCGTACACCTGCCCGCGGCCCTCCGCGCTCTGCCGCATGACGATCGACAGGACCCCCGCGAGCTGCTGCGGCCCCATCACCGCCGACTTCGCCGACGGCCAGGCGAACAGGAACCGGGGGTCGTAGGCCCGGCCGCACATCCCGTAGTTGCCCGCACCGTAGGACGCGCCCATGACCAGGGTGAGGTGCGGGACTTTCGAGTTCGACACCGCGTTGACCATCATCGCGCCGTGCTTGATGATGCCGCCCTGCTCGTACTCCGCCCCGACCATGTAACCGGTGGTGTTCTGCAGGAACAGCAGCGGCGTGTCCGCCTGGTTCGCCAGCTGGATGAACTGGGCGGCCTTCTGTGCCTCGGCGCTGAACAGCACCCCCTGGGCGTTGGCGAGGATGCCGATCGGATAGCCGTGCAGCCTCGCCCATCCGGTGACCAGGCTCGACCCGTACAGCGGCTTGAACTCGTCGAAGTCGCTGCCGTCCACGACCCGGGCGATCACCTCACGCGGATCGAACGGGATCTTGAGGTCCGTCGGGACGATCCCGAGCAGCTCGTCCTCGTCGTAGAACGGGGCCGTGGCCTGGGGAGCGGCGCCCTTCTGCCGGTTCAACCGCCCGACGATGCTTCGCCCGAGCCGGATCGCGTCCTGCTCGTCGGCGGCCATGTGGTCGGCGAGGCCGCTGCGCCGCGCGTGCATTTCGGCGCCGCCGAGGGCCTCGTCGTCGGACTCCTCTCCGGTGGCCATCTTCACCAGCGGCGGGCCGCCCAGGAACACCTTCGCGCGTTCCTTGACCATCACCACGTGGTCGCACATTCCCGGGATGT
>JBDSTJ010000446.1:0-3053 GCA_039928335.1 Streptosporangiaceae bacterium
GGACGTCGGCGTGGTGGATCTCGGCGGCGGCCGGCGGCTGGAGTCCCATTACTCCCCCGGCCACGCCAAGCACCATGTGGGACTGCTCGACTCGCTGACGGGCGACCTGTACGTCGGTGACGCCGCGGGGGTCTACATCCCGGAGACCGCGGACATTCGGCCGGCCACCCCGCCGCCGGACTTCGACCTGGACACGGCCGTCGAGTCGCTCCAGAAGTTCCGGGCGCTCCAGCCGACGCGCCTGCTGTTCGCCCACTACGGACCGGTGTCCGAGGTCTCCCTGACGCTGGAACGGTCAGAGGAGGAGCTCCGCTACTGGGTGGAGACCGTGCAGGAGGCCTGCGACGCCGGACTCGACCAGGACCACGCGGTCGCCATGGTCCAGGAGCGCACCGCCGGACGCTACAAGGCCTACGGTCCCGACGCGGATCCGGAGCTGCGGGAGAAGTACGAGGTGCTCAACGGCGCGGCCAGCAACGTCGCCGGCATCATGCACGCCCTGAGATGACGGACGGCCGTACGGCAGGGATCTGCCGTACGGCCGTCAGCCGGTCCTGCTCTATTCCTCGTCGTCCTCCGGAGCCTTGAACAGAGGCTGTTCGACGGCTTCCAGACCTGGCTTGACGACCGGCTCGGGCTCCTCGGCAGCCTTGAACAGCGGCTGCTCCACGGCCCCGGGCCCGGCCTTGACGACCGGCTCGGGCTCCTCGGGTGCGGTGAACACCGGCTGCTCCACGACCGGGGCCGCAGCCTCGGACTCCGGCGTCGCGACGGCGACCGGTTCCTCGACCTCGATCACTGCGGCTTCGACCTGTTCGACCGGTTCCGGCACTTCGGGCCCCATGGTCATCGGGCCTTCGAAGTCGGTGTCGAACACGGCGTCGACCGGGTCGTCGTACTCGACCGCGGCGTCAATGATCTCAAGGCCGTCGAGCTCGGCGTAGCGTTCAGCCGCGTCGGTCTCCTCGTCCTTGTCCGCGGCCGCGGACCTGGCGAACCAGTCCCTGGCCTCGTCCTCGCGGCCAGCCTCGGCCAGCGCGTCGGCGTAGGCGTAGTACAGCCGCGGCGACCAGGGCTTGAGCTTACGGTCCTTGAGTTCGGGGATCTGCAGGGTCACCACGCCCGCCTCGAACTGGCCGAGGTCCCGGCGAGCGCCTGACTCGACCATCTTCAGCTCGACCCGGTCACCCTGCTCCAGGTGCTCGGCCTCCTTGGACTTGGCCAGGTCCAGAGCACGCTCCGGCCGCCCCAGCCCACGTTCACAGTCCGCCATGATCGGGAGGTAGGCGCCCTCCCGGCCGGGCAGCCGCCGGGCGGCGCGCAACTCCGACAGGGCGTCCGCCCACTGGCCCGCGTTGTAGGCGGCCAGACCGCACGCCTCTCGCACGACGCCGACCCGTGAGGCGAGCCGCCGCGCGGTCTTGGCGTGCCGGTAGGCCTCCTCGGGGTCCTCGTCCAGCAGCCTCCCGGCGACCACCAGGTACTTGGCGACCAGCGCCGCCAGGTCCTTGGGCAGGCCGCGGAGCTCCTCGCGAGCCTCGTCGTCCAGTTCCTCGCCGGTCACGTCCTCGGGCAGCACCGGATCATTGTAGGTGCCGTCGTGGTTGGCCTCCCGGCTCTCCCGGGGCCCGTACCCGCCGTGGGTCGGCGGCTCGCTGGCCCGGTCCCGCGGCGCGAACGTCGGCCGGCCCTCGCCGCTGCCGGCCCGCCCGCCGCGCTGGCCCGGAGCACCCCGGCCCGCGTCGCGGCGCGGCCGGTCATTGCTGCGCGGCGCGAACTTACGCTCGCCGCCACCCGCCGACGGCCCCCTGGTGTAGGTGGGACGGTCCGAACCCTGCCGGTCATCGCTGCGCGGCGTGAACCTGCGCTCGCCACCCTGCGACGGACCCCGCCGGTCGTCATCACGACGCGGCCGGCTGTCCCGGTTGTCGGCGGGCCGGTCGTCGCTGCGCGGCCCGAACCTGCGCTCGCCGCCACCCTGCGACGGGCCGCGCCGGTCCTCCTCCCGGCGCGGTCGGTCGAAGCTACGGCCGCCCTGGTCATCGCGGTTCCCGGCCGGCCGGTCGGTGCGGGGCGTGAACGTGCGCTCCCCGCCCTGCGCCGGCCCTCTGCGGTCGTCGTCACGGTTGTAGGAGGGCCGGTCGTTGCTGCGTGGCGTGAACTTGCGCTCACCGCCGCCGTGGCGGTCGTCCCGGTTGTAGGGGGGGCGCTCGTTGCCCCGCGGCCCACCGCCCTGGCCGGAGCCACCACGATCATCCCGGCTGTACGGCGGCCGATCATTGGTACGCGGCGTGAACTTGCGCTCACCAGAGCCCTGCCGGTCGTCCCGGTTGTAGGGGGCCCGGTCGTTGGTGCGCGGACCCCCCTGGGACGGGCCCCTGCGGTCGTCACGGTCATAGGCGGGGCGGTCGTTGCTGCGCGGCGTGAACTTGCGCTCCCCGCCCTGGGCCTGAGCGGGGCCTCTGCGGTCGTCACGGGGGAAACTCGGGCGGGCGCCGCCGTCCCGGGACCTGTCGTCACGTCCCTGGGGCCGGTCTCTGCGCTCTCCGCCCTGGCCGCCGCCCTGCGGGGGGTCATTACGGCCCTGCCAGCCACCGGCTGAGCCGCCGGGGCGCTGTCCCCCACGGCTGGCGAAACCACGCTGGCCTGAATCCTGCGGGCGGCCGCCTCTCGGTCCACCCTGCTGCTTGAAACCACCGGGCTTACCGCCGACTCGCGGTCCACCCGTCCTGCCCTGACCTGCGGGCTTACCGCGCCCGCCCTGGCCAGCTGGACGGCCGCCAGTGCCGCTCGAACCCTGCTGTTGTCCCTGGCGTCCCTCGCGGTTGTCGCCGCGGCCTTCCTCTTCCTTCACCTCTACATGGTAGACGGACCAAACACACGACCTGACGTCGACCGCATAACCGGCACCGAAAACCACGAAAGACGATGAAATGCAGAATGGCCCCGCCGTTGCCGGTGGGGCCTTTCTGTGTGGTGTGTTTGCGGCGGTGTCCTACTCTCCCACACAGTCTCCCGTGCAGTACCATCGGCGCTGGAGGGCTTAACTTCCG
>JBDSTJ010000447.1:0-4071 GCA_039928335.1 Streptosporangiaceae bacterium
CTTAGCGCGGAGCCAGGTCAGGGCTGCATCGGCGACCGCCGGCCAACCACTGTCAATGGTGAGCGAGTGGCCGCGGTCGGGGAACTCGACCAGTTCGGTCACCGCCGAGGAGTGGCGGTACTGCTTGAGTGTCGCCTTGGTGATCGCCTCGGGGACCGTGTGGTCACGGCCGCCCATCACGAGCAGCAGCGGGCCCCGGCCCTCGTTGCCGGTGTCGACCTCGGCTGGGGAGTGCGGAGACACATTGGCTGCGGCCGCCTCGAACAGGGGCTTGCCCGGTGCCGGGATGGTCCACCGTTCGTACAGGTCTGCCGACTCCTCAGGGCTGACCGCGTTCCCGAAGCTGTACCGGAACTGCTCGGCGGTCAGGGAGACCGCCCGGTGCCGGTTCGCGGGGTTCTTGAACACCGGCAGCGTCGAGCGCAGCGAGGACAGCGGCAGCGGCAGAACGCCCTTGATCTGGGCGGCGTCGATCGCGATGGCCGCGGCTGCGCGGTCCTCCCCGAGCAGCCGTTCCGCGATCATGCCGCCGAAGGAGTGGCCGATCAGGATCGGCTTGCGGGGAAGGGCCTCGATGATCGTCGAATAGTGCCGGGCCACGTCGTCGATGCCCTGGTCGGCGATGCTCTCAGGGTTCTCGCGAGCGAGTTCGACGCTGTCGGGCACGCCCGGCCAGCCCGGCGCGATCGCCTGGTAGCCGGACTTGTCGAACAGGTCGACCCAGGGCGCCCAGGAGGTGGCGTGCAGCCAGAGGCCGTGGATGAAGACGATCGGGGTTCGCGTGTCGGTCATGGTCGTGTCCCAATCTGCCGGTGCGGTGTCGGATGTGACCGATTCTGCCCGGTAGGTTGCTGTCACTGCTTGAGTCAACCGACTGCTTCTCCGGCTGGGACGTCGCGCGTCACAGCATCACCGCGTCCGCTCGGCGATGAGCACGCAGACATCGTCGCGCAGCGCCCGGTAGTCGAGCTGGTCGAGCAGGCGGGACGGGCACCGGAGCCCGGCACCGACCCGGTCTGCGAGTTCGCGGATCCCCTCGTCGATGCACGTCCCGCGTTCCACCATCCCGTCGGTGTACATGATCACCAGGTGGCCGGGGAGCAGCCGCAGGGTCGCCTCTTCGAAGGTCTCGCCCGGTAGGACGCCCAGCAGCAGGCCGGCCGGATTGGCCAGTGGCCGCACACCGCGCCGATCGGCGAGGAGCATCGGCGGATGGCCGGCCCGCGCCCAGGTCAACTCGCCGTCCGGCCGGTAGCAGGCCACGACCGCGCTCGCGGTCGTGGTGGGATACCGCTGCAGGATCGCCGTGTTGAGCTCGGCCAGGATCCCTCCCGGCGACCGCCCCGCCTGGGCAGAGTCGATCATCGCCTGGCGCAGCCGCAGCATCGTGGCGGCCGCGGCGGCCCCGTGCCCGACCGCGTCACCCACGGCCAGCAGGACGGAGCCGTCGGTCTGCGGCAGGTTCAGGTACCAGTCACCGCACAGGTCGAACGCCGGGTCCAGGCTCAGGCAGCGGGCGCTCACCCGCATGCCGTGGGTGTCGCCCGCCGCGCCGGGCTGGCCGGCCGCGGTCAGGGTCATGCCAACTCCTCGGATCGTGGTCAACTGACTGAAGGGGTGCGGGCCGGCCCCCGAGCCCGGCCCGCACCCGGGTTCAGCGGCGCCCGCCGGCCGCTTCCAGGATGATCTTCACGACCGCGCCGGGGTGGGAGACCATGACCGCGTGCGACGAGCGCACGGTCCGGACGTGGGCGTGCGCACGCTCGGCCATGAAACGCTGCCCGGCCGGCGGGATGGCACGGTCGTTGAGCGTGATCAGGTCCCAGCTCGGAATCCACGTCCAGGCCGGGTCGCCCGAGACACCCGTCTGGGCCGACAGCGACAGCGGCCGCTGGGTCACCGCCATCAGTGCGGCCGTCCGGGCCGGGACGTCGGCGGCGAAGACCGCGCGGAAGCTCGCGGGCCTGATGGAGACGTCGGCGTCCACCCCCCCGGGTACCGCGGGGTTCGGGAACGGCCTGACCACGGTCGTCGCCGGACCGAGCAGCGAACCCGGATAGCTCTTCGGGTCGAGCACCGTGGCGATGCTCTCCCCCTTGGCCGGAACGTACGCTCCGACATACACCAGCGCCTTCACGTTCGCAACCTCCCTGGCCGCATTCGTGATGACCGCCCCGCCGTAGGAGTGCCCGACCAGCACGATCGGGCCTTTCACCGTCTTCAAGATAGAACGGACGTAGTCGGCGTCGCCGGTGAGCCCGCGCAGCTCGTTCGACGCGGCGAGCACCGGGTAGCCGCGGTGCCGCAGGTCGGCGATCTCGGCATTCCAGCCGCTGGAGTCGGCGAAGGCACCGTGGACGAGCACAATCGTCGGCTTGGGACGCGGGTGGTGGGTCGCGGGGGCGGCCGAGGCAGCCACCACCCCGATCGGCAGCATCGCGGACGTGGTGAAGATCGCGGCGGGGACGAGCCGGCGCCAGCGGAGGCGTGCGGTCATGTTCTTCCTTTTCTCGGTGTGTTCATCGGACGATGAGGACGGTCTTGCCGGGCGGGTGCGGCAGGCGGCCGCTCTCGAAAGCGGCCCTGCCGGATTCGAGGGGAAAGGTCTGGCTGACGACCGGGCGCAACCGGCCGTCGTCGACCCGGAGCGCCAGCTCGGCGAGTTCCGCGGCGTCCGGCCGGACGATAAAGAACATCGCCTGCACCCCGTGTTCGGCCGCCTGCTCACCGGAGGGCGGCGCACCGAGCGTGACCAGCCGGCCCCCGCTGCGCAGGACGCCGTACGAGCGTTCCAGGGTGCGGCCGCCCACGGTGTCCAGAACGACGTCGAAGTCCGAGGCGACCTGGTCGAACTCCTCGCGGGTGAAGTCGATGAAGCGCTCTGCGCCCAATTCCTTGACGAAGGCCTCGTGTGCCGGGACGTCGGTCGCGGTGACAGCAGCGCCGAGGCTCGCGGCGATCTGCACGGCGTAGACGCCGACGCCACCCGCCCCGCCGTGCACGAGCACCCGGTCGCCGGGGGCGACAGCCGCGTGGTCGACCATCGCCTGCCAGGCGGTGAGAGCGGCCAGCGGGAGCGCCGCGGCCTCGGCGTGGGACACGCTGCGCGGCTTCAGTGCCAGGGTGTGCGCGGGAACCGTCGCATAGGCGGCGGCCGCACCGTTCCGGTCGAAGTCGATCAGCCCGTAGACCTCGTCGCCGACGGTCAGGCCGGTCACGCCCGGACCCGGTTCGGCGACCGTTCCGGACACCTCGTGCGAGGGGATGACCGGCGTACGGTCGAGGCCGTCATGGGTCGCCCAGGACAGGTCCCAGTCCAGTTCGGTGAACGTGATCGCCGCGGCGTGTACGGCGATCAGCACCTCACCCTCGCCGGGCACCGGCACCGGCGCCCTTTCGTAGACGAGCTGTTCCGGGCCTCCCCTGCTGTGCGCCCGCAGCGCCATCATGGTTTTCATCGGACCTCCTGAGCACTCGCTGGCAGATGCCCTGATCGTGTACGAAACGGGCACTTCGCGGCTTGAGTCAATCGACTGCCGGGATGGCTGGAGAACGGTGCGTCCTACTCCTGACCGCAGCACGCCGCGCAGTCGGATGACTCAAGCCGCCTCCCAGGCCGCCGCTCTACCGTCGCTGACATCGGCATCCGTGACGGAGGCCCCGACGAAAGCGAGACACCATGTCGCACCACCTCGATTCTCCGGCGGCCCGTCAGGACCCCCGCCTCGATATCACCGACCTCTACGTCTTCCGGGGCGAGCGCGGCACCGCGTTCGTCGTGAACGTGTCGCACTCGATCGCGGGGACCGACATTCCTCGTGGCTTTCACCCCGACGGCCACTACGAGTTCAAGATCGACGGCGACGGGGACGCCGTCGAGGACCTGACCTACCGCTTCACCTTCGGGCCGCGCGACGCCGATGGCGCCCAGACCTACGAGTTGCACCGGCTGACCGGCCCCGATGCCGGGGATCCGCACGCCGGCGGCTTCCTTCTCGCCCGGGGAGCGACCGGCAGCACCACCGCGCTGGAGGAGGGGGCCCGCGTCTGGGCGGGCGAGGCGGGCGATCC
>JBDSTJ010000448.1:0-7100 GCA_039928335.1 Streptosporangiaceae bacterium
CCATCACCTCAAGGGTCCGGGCGTCCCAGTCCAACGTCCGCAGATTCATCAGCATCGTCCGCGCCATCAAAGTACTGTCGGGAGCCCTTCTCGACGATCTGGATGTCCGCAACCGCTTCCTGGAGGAGGCCCGCATCCTGCGGCGCGCCGACTCGGAGCGGCTCGTGCGGGTGCACGAGTTCGGCGAACTTCCCGACGGCCGGCCCTATTTCGTCATGTCGTACGCCGACAAGGGATCGCTCGCCGACCGGATGGGGCGGCGTCCGCTTCCGGTCAGCGAGGCGCTGGCCCTGGCCGAGGAGATCTCGCACGGCGTCGAGGTGATCAACGAGCTCGGGGTGATCCACCGGGACCTCAAGCCGTCGAACATCCTGTTCCAGACGACCAAGGACGGCGTCGGGGAACGGCTGCTGATCGCCGACCTCGGGCTGGCGAAGGCCCTGGCACACGCCTCCGGGGCGTTCACGCTGCCGGTCGGCACACCCGGCTACATGTCGCCTGAGCAGGCCAGGTTCGGCGGCGGCCTGGACGTGCGGGCCGACGTCTACGGCGTGGGCGCGCTCACCTACCACCTGCTGACCGGCCGCGCTCCGGGCCCCGCCCCGGTCCGGGTTCCGCCCAGCCAGCTCAACCCCGAGCTCACGCCCGTGATCGACGCGGTGATCCTCAAGGCGCTGGAGTCCGACCGCGAGCAGCGCTGGCCCACCGCCGAGGCGTTCGCGCGGGCGATCGGCGCGGTCCGGCGCGGACAGATCCCGCCGGGGCTGCCGGTGATCCCGCCCGGCCCGCCGACCGCGCCGGACTTCGCCCGGCAGACCCCCGGTTACGAGCCCTACGGCCGGGTCGAGGCACCCGCCGCCGCCCGGCAAGAGCCCCGGCAGCCGTCGCCGGACGACGACCGGACCGCGGCCCTGCAGGCTCCGGCGCACGACCCCGAGGCGACCTTCCTGGACCAGCGGTCGCTCCTGGAACCGGGCAGCGGCCCGGGACCCGGCCCCGCCGACCAGACCCAGCGGTTCGAGCCGGTCAACTTCAACCAGCCGCCGGCCGGTCCTGGGTTCGACCAGGGCCAGTACGGTTCGCCGGCCCAGCAGTACCAGACCCCGGTCCAGCCGTCCGGGGGGCCGCCGAAGGCCGGCAACAAGCTGCTGATCCCGGCGGTGGTCACCGCCGGGATCCTGGGTATCGGCGTCGTCGCGGTCGTGCTGGTCAGGCTGACCGGCGGCGGCACCGACAAGCCGAAGGACCCGCCGACACCCAAGATCCCGCTGGTGGCCCTGAGCGACGCCGCGCAGAAGATCACCGTGTCGGTCCCGACCGGCTGGACCCAGGACGCCCGCTCGACCTGGGTGCCCTCGACCAACACGGGCTCGCTCACCGACTCCCTGTCCCGGTCGGTCCTGCGGGCCAGCACCGACCCCAAGGCCGGCGCGGCCGCCAAGAACGCGATGGTCCCGTCGATCTTCATCGGGCTGACCACGGACGTGAACGTCCCGCCGAAGACCGCCGCGGATCACACCGCGGAGGCCAACGGCGGCTGCACCAAGGGCGCCGAGCGCACCAGGACGATCGGGACCCTCACCGCGACGATCACCCCGTGGACCGCCTGCAAGGCCGGTCCGCCCTCGGTCACCGAGGTCGGCCTGGTCGACGCCGGCAAGAAGTTCGGGGCGTGGGTCCGGATCAAGCAGATCGACGCCACCGACCTGACCGACACCCTGCTCGACACGGTCACGCTCACCGCTCCCTGACCGGGATCCGGACGTGTTCCGGGCGGAGGCCGTGCGCGATCAGGCGGGTGAGGAACCGTTGGGCGGGCGGCAGCCTGCGCAGGATCAGCAGCGCCCGGGGCGGCCGGGACTTGGTCGCCCCGGCCAGGGCCGGGGCGATGAAGCCGCGCTGGACCAGGAGCTGGAGCGCCTGGACGGCGACGGTGGGCAGGGTGCGGCGGCGTTGCACGGCGGCCAGGTGCCGGGTGCTGAGGGTGCCGTTGAGCAGGGGTTCGTACAACAGGTTCGCGGCGGCCACAGCGTCCTGGACGGCCAGATTGATGCCGACACCCATCACCGGGGACATCGCGTGGGCGGCGTCGCCGATCAGCAGCAGGCCGGGGCGGTACCAGCGGCGGACCCGGTTGACCTGCACGCTGAGGACGCTCACCTCCGCCAGGTCGTCGACCCGGTCGGCCAGGTAGGGGGCGAGGTCGGCGACCTCCTGCCGGAGCAACGGGATGTCGTCGACGGGCCGGCCCTTGGGAACGATGTAGCCGAGCTGCCAGTACGCCTCCCGGTTGATCGCGACCATCAGGCGGCCGGCGCTCATCCGGAGGTAGGGCTGCACCGGGTCGGTGTGCTTCCGGTCGAGACGGAACCAGGCGACGTCCATGGGCGCGCCGAAGTCCCGGACCGTCATCCTGGCGGCGTCCCTCAGGCGTGAGCCGCGCCCGTCCGCGCCGACGGTCAGCCGGGCCCGGACCTCGTGCTCCTTCCCCTTGTCGTCCCGGTAGCCGACACCCGTGACGGTCGTGCCGTCGCGCAGGAGCCCGGTGACCTCGGCGTTCATCCGCAGCTCGAAGTGCGGATGGCGGGCCGCCTCCTCGCTGAGCAGGGACAGCAGGTCCCACTGCGGGACGAAGGCCAGGTAGGGATGGCGTTCGCGGAGGAGGCTCAGGTCCGCGACGACGGCCACCCCGGCGTCGGTGCTGAGGCTGAAGGTGGTCGACCTGCGGGCTTTGAGGGCGGCGAAGCGCTCGGCCAGGCCCAGTTCGTCGAGGATCTCCAGGGTGGAGGGGTGGACGGTGTCACCCCGGAAGTCCCGCAGGAAGTCGGCGTGCTTGTCCAGCACCAGAACGGAGACCCCGGCCCTGGCGAGCAGGAGGCCGAACATCACACCGGCGGGCCCGGCCCCGACCACCACACACTGCTTCTCATCCATGTCCTCACCGTGCCCAGCTCGGGCCCTTGCTAGCCGTGTTCGACCGCCGGGGCTTGCGTTCGATAGGTTTCCGATATATCGTTAGTGCATCGGCAACCGATCGGGTAGCCGAACCGAACAACGAAGGAGATGCCTCATGCATCGGCACATTGATCACCCAGAACACCACGAACACGGCGACCGGCGCGGGCGCCGCGGGGACTTCGGTCCCTGGGGCCCCGGCTTCGACGGCCGCGGACGCGGCGGACCCCGGGGCGGCCAGCGCGGCCGCGGCGGCCGGGCCCGGCGCGGCAACGTCAAGTCGGCGATCCTCGCCCTGCTGGCCGAACGGCCCATGCACGGGTACGAGATGATCGGCGAGCTCGACACCCGGACCGGCGGCATCTGGCGGCCCAGCCCCGGCTCGATCTACCCCACCCTCCAGTTGCTGGAGGACGAGGGCATGGTCACCAGCGAGGAGCAGGGTGGCAAACGCCTGTTCACCGTCACCGACACCGGCCGCGAGGAGGCGGCCAGCAACCCCGAGCCCTGGCAGGAGGTCACCGACGAGGCGGGCGCGAGCGCCCCGCAGGCCCGGGAGGCCATCGGCCAGCTCGTCATGGCGCTCAAGCAGGTCATGATGGCCGGCAGCGAGACCCAGCAGGCCAAGGCGCTCGACGTCATCGTCGAGGCCCGGCGCAAGCTCTACGGAATCCTCGCCGACGACCCGGCGGCGGAGTGACGATCAGGCGAACGGGACGGCCAGGGTCCTGGCCGAGAACTGCGGATCGGTGACATAGATCGCCAGGTCCGACTGGGTCAGTGCAGACCCTGCCGTCCCGTCCGTGGTGATCCGCAGCGTGTAGGACGAGCGCGGCGGCATCACCAGGCTTCCTCCCTTGAGCATCAGCGCGCCCGAGCCGCTCAGCGTCTTCGTCACCACCGTGTGGGCGGCCAGCGTGCACATCGCGGGCAGCGCGGTGGGCGCGCACCGCGCCTGGGCGTCGGTCTCCAGCGCCGACCGGCGGATCAGCAGCTGGCCGGGCATCCTCAGCTCCTGGCTGCGGCCCGCGGCGTTGGTCAGCTCGTAGTCGGCGAACGCGCTGCCGTCGACCACCCCGCCGCGCACCCCCCGGATCCGGTACTGGCCCCTGAGCTTGATCGGGGTGTCGGCCGAGGCGGCCGCGACCTGGGCCACGACCGAGTCGGGGGCCAGATCCCCGCCGAACCGGGCGACCCCGGCCCCGATGATCAGCGGGATCACCACCGAGGCCGCCACCAGCAGGGGACGGAGCGGCACCGAGTGGACCCCGTTGAGGCCCAGGTAGGGCTGGATCGGCTGGAGCGCAGGCGGCGGCAGATCAGGCCGTACGACCTTGAGCGAGGACCAGGAGCGCGCGGACGGCGCGGTGGTCCCCAGCAGCTCCAGCAGCAACTGCTGGGCGGAGGGACGCGCTCGGGGCGATTTGGCCAGGCAGTCCTCCACCAGCAGGCGCAGGTGCCCGTCGAGGCCGCCGAAGTCGGGTGCTCCGGCGGAGATCCGTTCGGCGACCTCCGAGATCGAGCCCTCCCCGAACGGCGAACGGCCGCTCGAGGCGTACACCAGCAGGCAGCCCCAGGCCCACACGTCCACCGCCGACGTCACCTCGCCGCCGGAGATCTGCTCGGGCGCGCGGAACGAGGGGCCGCCCAGCACGCCGCGGATCCCGCCCGAGTCCAGCGCCGAGCCGTACCCGAAGTCGATGACCCGGGGACCACTCGGATCGAGCAGCACATTGCCCGGGTTGAGATCGCGATGGATCACCCCGGCCCGGTGCATCGACCACAGCGCCCCGGCCACGCCGATGGCGAGCCGGTCCAGCGGTGCGCCGAGGCGCGGGCCGGCCTCCTCGACGACCTCGCGCAGCGAGACACCGTCGACCAGTTCCGAGGCGATGTAGGGCGCACCCCGTTCCAGACCCGCGCCGAGCACCCGCGCCACGCACGGGTCCTCGACCTGCTGGGCTGCGGCGAGCTCATGCGCGAACACCGCGCGGGTGCGGTGGCTGCCGCCGAACCTGGCGTGCAGCAGCTTGACCGCGACGGGCTCCTGGCCGGGGCTGCTGCCGAGGTAGACGACGCCCTGCGGGCCCCTGCCGAGCTTGGCCTTCAACTCATACGGGCCGGCTGTCGCGGGGTCTCCGGGCCGTAGTGGTTCCATGCCGTGATTTTTGGCCACGCGGGGTCGCTTTCACACGATCGGGGCTGGCCTGATCCGGCCAGAGTCAGCCGGGGAAGGGGATGAGCCGGGCCTTGCGGTCGGTGACGAAGATCGGCTGCCACACGTACAGCTTGAGATCCTTGTCGGGATCCAGCGTGGAGCGGACCGGATCGGTGGTCTGGATCCGCAGCATGTACGACCCGGCGGCGGCCATCATGTCCTGGCCGTCCTGGTCCTGGAAGACCGGTCCCGAACCCTCGATCCGGGCGACGATCCTGGTGTCGTTGCCGGTGGTGACCATGCCGTCGGCCGCGCCGGGCTGGACCATGCTGCGGGTCCCCTCGGTGACCTGGTCCTTGTCGAGGAACAGGTCGCCGGGCTTCTCCAGCGGCACCGGCCGGGTCAGCGGGTTCGACAGCACATAGTCGATGTAGGCGTACTTCTGGCCCTCCCGCGACTCGACCCCGCCCTCGACCGCCTGGATCGTGTAGGAGACGTTCGCGGTGCTGGTCAGCGAGATCGGGGTGCCGACCGGGGGCTTGACCGTGGGGGTCGCGCCGTCGGTCTGCACCGCCTGCGAGGCGCCGCCCTGGGGGTCCTGCTCGCCGTCGTCCGACGAGGGCCGCAGCAGGAAGATCCCGAGCACCGCGACGAGCAGGGTCGCGACGGCCCCGGCGACGATCAGGTTGCGGTTCTGGTCGCGCTTGCGCTCGGCCCGCTGGGCCGCCCTGATCTCCAGCCGGGAGACCGTCGTGTGGCCCGGCTCGCCCGTGTCGCCGGTGGCGGAGAAGGTCGACACCGGCCGGACCGGCTGTGGGGCCACCGGCTGCCGGCCGATCGCGTCGGACCTGCCGGTCCCGATCAGGTCGAGCAGCAGCTGTTCGGCGGTGGGCCGGCGGCGCGGGTCCTTGTGCAGGCAGGCGGTGGCGAGCTCGCGCAGGCCGCCGGTGAGCGCGCCGAGGTCGGGCTCCCCGTGCAGGATCCGGTTGATCACGACCGAGATGGACTCGTTGCCGAACGGCGGCCGGCCGCAGGAGGCGTACACCAGGGTCGAGGCCCAGGCGAAGACGTCGACGGCGGTGGTCAGCGGGGTCCGCTCGAACTGCTCGGGGGCCATGTAGGCGGGGGTGCCGACGGGTCCGCCGCTGGAGACCGAGGTCGAGGACAGGTCGAGGGCGCGGGCGACGCCGAAGTCGATGACCCGGGGCCCGTCCGGGCCGAGCAGGACGTTGCTGGGCTTGAAGTCCCGGTGCACGACGCCCGCCTTGTGGATGGCCACCAAGGCAGTCGCGGTGCCGATCGCGAGCCGGTTGAGCTGGCTGCCGGCGCGCGGTCCCCACTCCTCCACGGTGCGCTTGAGCGACAGACCGTGGATGTACTCGCTGGCGATGTAGGGGATGTCGCCCTCGACGTCGGCCGCGAGGATCCGGGCGGTGCAGAACGGGTCGACCTTCTGGGCGGCGGTGAGCTCCTGGGCGAACGCCGCGCGGGCCCGGGGGTTGCCGGTGAACCTGGTGTGCAGCAGCTTGACCGCGACCGCTTCGCCGGTCGCCGACAGGCCCGAGTAGACGATGCCCTGACCGCCTTCGCCCAGGCGGCCGGTCAGCCGGAACGTGCCGAGCTGCCCAGGGTCCCCGGGCCGCATGGTCTCGGCCTCAGGCATGATCGGTCTCCCGTTGTCGTGATCTCGCGCGCGGTAGTGGCGCACACCCTAGGACCCCCCGGACGACCAGGTCGAATTTGTGAGATTCACATGGCTTTGGTAATGGCTGGGGCGAATGGGATCGAACACTGCGCACCCTCGCGCGGTTCCCTCGCCTCGCCCGGTGGACGCGGCGGAGCGGGAAGGGTTCAGGACATCCGGGTGGCCAGTTCCTCGAGCAGCCGGACGACGCCCTCGGGGCCGTTGACGGTGAGGTCCGCGCGCGCGGCCAGCTCGGTGACCTCGGTGGAACCACTACAGACCTTGACGCTCGGAATGTCGAGT
>JBDSTJ010000449.1:0-5536 GCA_039928335.1 Streptosporangiaceae bacterium
AGGGACTCAAACGACTGCTCCGCGCAGACCGTCAGCTCGTACCGGGACAGCACGGTCATCGCGTTGCCCTGGAACATGCCGTGCTCGGTCATGACGATCTCGGCGGGGGTCCGGCCCGCCAGGTCGGGCCGGGCGTGGGTCTGGGCGAACAGGCCGGGCAGCACCCGCGCCCCCAGCTTGCCCAGGCCGGTGTGCGCGACCGGCGCGACCGGCGCTGCGCTGCGCGGCAGCTCCTCGGCGACGCTCGCGAGCATCCGCAGGAAGTGGGACTTGCCGGATCCGTTGGACCCGAGCACGCCCACCCGCTCGCCGTACCAGACCTCGGCGTCGAACGGCTTCATCAGCCCGGTCAGCTCGAGGTTCTCGCAGATCACCGCGCGTTTGCCGGTCCGGCCGCCGCGCAGCCGCATCTTGATGTTCTGGTCCTGTGGGGCGGCCTCGGGCGGTCCGACCTTCTCGAACTTCTCCAGCCGGGTCCGGGCGGCGTGGTAGCGCGAGGCCATATCCGGACTGATCTTGGCCTGCTCGCGCAGCGTGATCATCAGCTTGCGCAGTTTGGCGTGCTCCTCCTCCCAGCGCCGCCGGAGCTCCTCCAGCCGGGAGATCCGGTCCTGCCGGGCCTCGGCGTAGGTGCCGAACCCGCCGCCGTGCACCCAGGTCCCGCCGCCCTCCACCGTGATGATCCGCTCGGTCGCCACGGTGAGCAGCTCACGGTCGTGAGAGACCAGCAGGACGGTCTTGGGTGTCGCCTGGAGCTGTTCCTCCAGCCAGATCTTCCCGGGAACGTCCAGGTAGTTGTCCGGCTCGTCCAGCAGCAGCACCTCGTCGGTACCCCGCAGCAGGGCCTCCAGGACCAGCCGTTTCTGCTCGCCGCCCGACAGGGTCTTCACATCCCGGTAACGGCACGCGTCATAGGACACGCCCAGCGCCGCCGTGCAGCAGGTGTCCCAGAGCACCTCGGCCTCATAGCCGCCGGCGTCGCCCCAGCCGATCACCGCGTTGGCATACCTCATCTGGGTCGGCTCGTCGTCGTGTTCCATCATCGCGAGCTCGGCCGTCTCCAGCTCGGCGCCGGCCGCGCGCAGCCGGGGCTGCGCGGTCGTCAGCAGCAGCCGGTGCACGTCGGTCTCGTCCCGGATGTTGCCGATGAACTGCCGCATCACCCCGAGCCCGCCGCTGCGGGCGATGGTGCCCTCCTGCGCCGGGATGTCCCCGGCGATCAGCTTCAGGAGCGTGGTCTTGCCCGCCCCGTTGGGTCCCACCAGCGCGGCGGTGACGCCGTCGCCGACCCGGAACGAGACGTCGAGCAGCAGCACCCGGCCGTCCGGGAGCGCATGGTCAAGATGGCCTACTTCGACGTGTCCCACAGGGTGAACCCTATGGGCCGCCGTCAACCGGATTCTTGCCGACGGGGGCCCCGGACCGCGGTCGCGGCCGGGACCCCCGTCGTTCTCAGGCGGTGCGGAAGGTGGATCAGAACGGTGCGATCGCGTCCTCGAGCTGCTGGGCGCGGAGGATCGGGTTCTGGGCCAGGCCGTCCTGGGTCCGCAGTGAAGCGTTCGGCCCCGGCACCGGGGTGCCCCAGCAGGTGGAGTTGCCGGGGAAGACGCCGTCGACGATCCACGACTCGACCGCGTTGTCCACACAGGCGTTGCCGCCGGCGTAGATGCCGTGGTCACCCTCGTTCTTGACCGTGATCAGGCGCGAGTTGGGGTACCTCTTGTGCGCGCTGGCCGCGAGCTCGTACGGGGTGGCCGGGTCGTGCCAGGACTGCACCATGAGCACGCGGGGCAGGCCCTTACCGGCCGGCACCTTCAGCGCCTGCTTGGGGCGCTTCCAGTTCAGGCAGATGTCGAGAATGCTCGACGCGCCGGTCAGCGGGTAGGCCTTGGCGACCTTGTTGCTCCACTTGACGAGCGTCTTGGCACTCCTGTTGTGCGTCGTGTCGTTGCACATCACGTCGGCCATCGTGGCGTCCGAGCTCTCGTCGGGGTCGCCGAAGGACGGGACGGTCGTGGTGAGCTTCGGCACGGCCGCGGCGGTCGTCCGCGCGCCCGCGCCGGGCGTGGCCCGGTACATGCCGGCGAGCTGGTAGGCCAGGTTGCGGAACTGGAACTTGGCGTACAGGTTCACCGCGATGTCGTTGTCGAGCGTCGCCGGGTAGTAGGTGACGACCTTCGACGTGCCGTTGGCCTGGGTCACCCGGTACTTGACGTACTTCTTCCTGACGATGACCTTGCGGAGCTTCTCGTACTTGGCCCGCACCTGGGCGGTGGTGGTGCCCAGGTGGAAGGTGCCGTTGTACTTGGCCACCCACGGCAGGAAGTCGCTGCGGAACCGGCGCTCGAAGCCCTTGGGCTGCAGGGTGAAGGTGCTCTGCCACGGCTTGGTGAAGTCGGTGTTGGAGTCGAGCACGAAGCGCCCGGTGTGGGAGGGGAAGTACCTGGCGTAGTGCGCGCCCATCCAGGTGCCGGCCGAGTACCCGATCCAGTCGATCCGGTTGACCGGGGCGTTGGTGCCCGACAGCCGCAGGATCCGGCGGATCATGTCCAGGTCGTACATCACCTGGGCGGTGTTGTTGAACCTGCTCGGCAGTCCGGTGCCCTTCTGGCAGGAGACCGTGAGCTTCTTGGCCGCGCGCAGCAGGGCGGTCACCCGGGCCTTGGCGCGGTTGCGGTAGTCGTAGCCGAAGGCCGCGTCGCGAACCTGCTTGCAGTTCGACTGGGTGCTGTAGCCGACGCCGCGCGGGTCCAGGCCGATGATGTCCATGTTGTCCAGCAGCTTGTTGCGCTGGGCGGCGATGAAGTTCAGCGGGAGCTGGATGCCGGGGCCGCCGGGGCCGCCGGGGTTGGTGAAGACGGCGCCCCTGGGGTTGCCGTTGGTGGCCTTGAGCCGGCTGACCACGAGGGAGATGAGCTTGCCCTTGGGCTTGTGCCAGTCTTGGGGCGCCTTGATCCGCGCACACTCCAGTCGACGGTACTGCGCAGGGTACTTCTGGACGATCGGGCAGGGCTTCCACTTGATCGTCTGGTGATAGACCGGGGGGGACGGAGCTGCAGCCTGGACGGACGACGACGCGGTCGCGGCCATCATGACCAGCCCCGCCGCCGCGCCCGTTATGGCCAGGGCGAGACGGCGCATCTGAACCTCCTCAAGGCGCGAGCGGGGCTCCGACAGAGACGTCGGAACCCCGCATCAGCGCAAGCTTGACGAGGATCTTATGGGTAAAACGGGCATTACGGCCATGTTGTTCAGGCCGTCATGTCACAGTTTGCCGTGGGTCTTCGTGAACCGCACCCCGGCGACTCATGCGGGCCGCGCGTCACCGGCGGCGGGGAGGTCTCCAGGCGGGCCGGGCCGGTCCCGGCGACAGCGGAGGTGGCGGGAAGCAGACTCAGGACCCCGCCCCCGAGGACGGCGGTGGCGAGATGCGGCATGGAGCACTCCATAGCGGACGGACGACAAGTCCTGACGGATAGTAGTCGATCTCTTACTTGCAGTCGCTCTCAGGCGGCCCGCGCCGCCGGTACCCCGTGCGGTTCCAGTCCGGCGAGCGACTCCCTGAGCTGCTTGCGGCCGCGGTGCAGCCGGGACATGACCGTGCCGATGGGGGTGCCCATCATCTCGGCGATCTCCTTGTAGGCGTAGCCTTCGACGTCGGCCAGGTAGACGGCGTTGCGGAACTCCTCGGGCAGCGCTCGCAGGGCCGACACGACCTCGGCGTTGGGGATCCGGTCCAGCGCCTCGCGCTCGGCCGACCGCAGGCCGGAGATGGCCGACTCGGTCTGGGCCAGCTGCCACTCCTCCAGCTCGTCGGAGCCGGTCCGCTGCGGCTCGCGCTGCTTCTTGCGGTAGAGGTTGATGAAGTTGTTGGTCAGGATCCGGTGCAGCCAGGCCTTCAGGTTGGTGCCCTCCCTGAACTGGTGGAAGTTGACGTAGGCCTTGGTCAGGGTCTCCTGGACTAGGTCTTCGGCATCGGCCGAGTTCCGGGTCATTCTGACCGCGCTGGCATAGAGCGGGTCCGCCAGCGGCAGGACTTCGCGCTCGTAGCGCGCCGTCCTGTCGCCGGCCGGCGTGGCGACAGTCATCGTCTACCCCCTCGCAGTCGCGGACATCATCCGGTCTCAGTCCACCATTAGGACCTCATCACTCCGGCAAAGGGCCGATAAAATCCGGTAAAATATACCTTTCGTGGCGAATTGCCCAGGAATATGAACGTCGCTCGCCGGAACGAACAGAGGACCACTCCGAGTTCCGTGTACTCGATCACACCCTCTCGGCTACCCTCGTCAAGGCCGTGCATCTGCACGTGCATATGGGAGGTCATCCGATGACAGCCGACCCGCCGGGAACCGGGTCCACCACGCGCCGGATCATGCTCGGCGCACAGCTCCGGAAGCTGCGTGAGGGCAGGAACATCACCCGTGCCGAGGCCGGCTTCTCCATCCGCGCCTCCGAGTCCAAGATCAGCCGGTTGGAGCTGGGCCGCGTCGGCTTCAAGGAGCGCGACGTCGCCGACCTGCTCACCCTGTACGGGGTCGACGACCTTGCCGAGCGGACCGCGCTGCTCCTGCTGGCCGAACAGGCCAACACCCCCGGCTGGTGGCACGCCTTCAGCGAGGTGCTCCCCAGCTGGTTCCAGACCTACGTGGGACTGGAAGAGGCCGCGTCCCTGATCCGGACCTACGAGCTCCAGTTCGTGCCCGGCCTGCTCCAGACCACCGACTACGCCAGGGCCGTCATCCGCGCGGGCAACGCGAGGGCGCCCGACGTCGAGATCGACCAGCGGGTCGGGCTCCGGCTCCGCCGCCAGGAAAAGCTGCTGGCCGCAGACGGGCCGCACGTGTGGGCCGTGGTCGACGAGGCCGTGCTCCGCCGCCCCATCGGCACCCCCGAGGCCCATCGCGGGCAGCTGGAGCACCTGATCGCTCTGTCCAAGGAGACGCCCACCGTCACCCTGCAGGTGGTCCCGTTCTCGGCGGGCGCGCACGCCGCCGAGGGCGGTGCGTTCTCGCTGCTGCGCTTCCCCCAGTCCGACCTGCCCGACATCGCCTATGTCGAGACCCTGACCGGCGGGGTGTACGTCGAGAAGCGCGAGGACGTCGACACCTACCTGCACGCGATGGAACGGCTGTGCGTCGTCAGTGCCACCCCGGACGAGACCGTAGAGCTGATCGAAGACATCCTGAGAGGGATCTGAGATGGCCGAGAACGGCATCCCCGCGCCGCAGCTCGGCGGCATCCCCTGGCTCAAGTCCGGCCGCAGCAACTCCCAGGGCAACTGCGTGGAGCTCGCCGAACTGCCCGACGGCGAGGTGGCGATACGTAATTCCCGTCACCCCGACGGCCCGGCCCTGGTCTACACCCGGCAGGAGATCGAGACTTTCGTCCGTGCCGCCAAGTCCGGCGACCTGGACTACCTGCTCACCTGGCCGCGGCCATGAAAAAGCCCTCCTGACCAGGTCAGGAGGGCTTTCGGCGACCCCGGCTGGAATCGAACCAGCGGCACCAGGTTTAGGAAACCTGTGCTCTATCC
>JBDSTJ010000450.1:0-3390 GCA_039928335.1 Streptosporangiaceae bacterium
ACCAAGCCGACGGACACCGGCCTGGACTGGACGTCCTGCAGCCCCGCCCAGCCCCGAGGCGAGAACCTCCCGTTCGAGTGCGCGACCCTCCAGACGCCACTCGACTACGCCAAGCCCGACGGCGACCGGATGCCGATCGCGCTGATCCGTACCAGGGCCACCGGCAAGAACGCCCGGATCGGCTCGCTGATCTTCAATTTCGGCGGTCCCGGTGGTTCCGGCGTGGAGATCCTGCCGGGCCTCGCCTCGGCCTACGCCAAGCTCGGAACCCGCTATGACCTCGTGAGCTTCGACCCGCGGGGGGTCGGCGAGAGCGCCCCGGTGACCTGCCTGGACGACAGGAAGACCGACGCCCAGGCCGCGGCGGACGCCACTCCCGAGACCCCGGCGGAGATCGCTGAGATGACCCGGCTGCGCCAGGAGTTCATCGCGGCCTGCGAGAAGAACTCGGGCCGGGTCCTGCCCTATGTCGGGACCGCCAACGCCGCCCGTGACGTCGACCGGATCCGGGCCGCGCTCGGAGAGGCCCGGACCTACTACTTCGGTATGTCCTACGGGACGTTCCTCGGCGGTGCCTACGCCCACCGGTTCCCGGCGAAGGTCGGCCGTGCCGTGCTCGACGCGGCCGTGGACCCGGCGGCGAGCCCCGAGGAGGGCAGCCTCGAGCAGGCCGGCGGCTTCCAACTGGCTCTGGGCAACTTCGCGGCGGCCTGCGTGAAACAGGCGGGCTGTGAGTTCGGCAGCACCAGGGCGGCGGTGCTGGCCTGGGTCGGCAACCTGCTGAAACGCCTGGACGGGACGCCGCTGAGGACCAGTGACCCCGACCGGATGCTGACCGAGAGCCTCGGCGTCACCGGGATCATCGCACCGCTCTATTCCGAGCCGATGTGGCCACAGCTCGCCCAGGCGCTCACGATGACCAGGTCCGGCGACGGCTCGGGGCTGCTGGCCCTGGCCGACTCCTATCTGGGACGGGATGACCAGGGGCACTACAGCAACGAACTTCCGGCCAACACCGCGATCAACTGCGCCGACTCCAAGGAGCGCTACACCCCGGCGGACGTGCAGCGGGCACTGCCCCGGTTCCGTGCGGTCTCGCCGGTCTTCGGCGACTCACTGGCCTGGGGGATCATGGGTTGTACGGACTGGCCGGTGACGGGGGACAACGCCGCCCGGGACGTCTCCGCGGCTTCCGCCGGACCGATCGTGGTGATCGGTAACACCGGTGACCCGGCCACCCCGTACGCCTCGGCCGGGATCCTGGCCCGGCAACTCGGGAGCGGGGTCATGGTCACGCTCAAGGGCGAGGGCCACGGGGCGTACAACACCGGCAATGTCTGCATCCAGAAGGTCGTCAACGACTATCTGCTCGACGGCGTGGTGCCCGCCAAGGGCGTCGTCTGCGACTGAATCCCGCGCAGGGCGACGAGCGGAAAGATCAGCACGGAGAGCATGCCGGCCAGGACCAGCGCGGCGGCCGTGTCGGTCCTGAGGACCCCCTCGTCTGTCCCGATCGAGGTGATCGCGACCAGCAGCGGGAGCGCGGCCGACGACAGCAGTGCCAGCCGCCGCCGGTCGGGGTCGCTGCGGGCGAGGACGTACGTAGGAACGCCTCTGACCAGCAGGAACAGCACCAGGAACAGGGGGAGGAGCAGGAGTGAAACTGGGTTCTCGGCGAGTGAGTCCAGGTCCATGCTCAGGCCGCTGACGACGAAGAAGAACGGGATGAAGACCCCGAAGCCGATCGCCTCCAACTTCGACTTGATCACTTTCTCCTCTCGCGGCTCGCCCGCGTTGACCGCGATCCGCTCGATGATCCCGGCGGCGAACGCCCCGAGCAGCACGTCGAGGCCGAAGGAGTGCGAGACCCACAGCAGGAACACGACCGCGAACATCGCCAGCCGGATCGGCAGCTGGGCGCTGGTGCCGAGGGTCGCGCTGAGCAGGCGGGAGATCCGCGGGGAGGCCCGGCGGCGGCTTGCCACGATGGCGGTGACCACCACGATGACGACGAACACGACGAGCAGCAGACCCGTTCTGGCCGGGTCGTCACTGGTCAGCAGCAGCGCGATCAGGACGATCGGCCCGAACTCGCCGACCGCGCCGATCGCCATCATCTTCGCTCCGAACGGGGTGGGCAGCACGCCGGCGTCCTGCATCATCGGCAGGATCGTACCGAGCGCGGTCGTGGTGAGCGCCAGCCCGAGCATGAGTGCGGCCTCGGTCTGGCCGCGCAGGAGGAAGCCGCAGAGCAGGCCGAGCAGCACCGAGCAGAGCCAGCCGCCGACCGCGAGCCGCAACGGGCCGCCCCTGATCCGGTCGAACTCCAGCTCGTAGCCGGCCAGGAACATCAGCAGGGCCAGGCCGAACTGGGAGATGCCGTCGACGACCTCGGTGTTCTGGGCCCAGCCCAGCACCACCGGGCCGATCAGGATGCCCAGCAGGATCTCCAGGACCGCGCCGGGAATCCTGATCCAGCGGTTGAGCCGGTCGCCCAGGAAAGGTGCGAAAACCCCGGCCGCGACGATCGCCACCAGGCTGAGCTCAGAGGTCTCCGTCATGCCCCGAGGCCTACCCCGCAGGTGATCACTCCGGCGCGGGGGCCCGTGCGGATTCGGCAAAGCGAGTCGCGGCGCCCGCCACCTGGTCGTCCACCCGTCAGGACCGCGTGTTCTTGCCCCTCGCCGCGGCTCCGCGAACCAAGCTTGGGGCGTTGTTGACCTTGTGGTTCGGGGTGCGGGGTATCGATGCAGCGACTGCGACACCCGGAGGAGACCTCGTGAAATTCATG
Source organism: Streptosporangiaceae bacterium (assembly GCA_039928335.1). Classification (GTDB taxonomy): domain Bacteria; phylum Actinomycetota; class Actinomycetes; order Streptosporangiales; family Streptosporangiaceae; genus Actinocorallia. Next base: position 2,792 of record JBDSTJ010000450.1, read on the forward strand.
ATCAGGCTGATCGTCGGGGCGGCGGCCTTGGGGGTGGCGACCTGGTGGGTCGACGGCATCCGGCTGACCTCCGACAAGTTCCTCACCCAGGTCGCGACGCTGCTCGCCGTGGCCCTGGTGTTCGGGGTCCTCAACACCTTCCTCAAACCGATCGTGAAGCTGTTCGGCTGCGCTTTCTACGTCGTGACGCTGGGGCTGTTCGCGTTCGTCGTCAACGGCTGCCTGCTCTGGCTGACCAGCTGGATCGCCGGCCAGTGGGACCTGCCGTTCCACGTCGACGGATTCTGGCCCGCGGTCTGGGGCGCGATCATCATCGGCGTCGTGTCGTGGCTGCTCAACCTGTTCGTCAAGGACGAAGCTGAGTGAAGCCGGTACGGCAGGCCCAACAGCTCTAGAGCTCCCTGTCCGGAGTGTCGGCGGCGGGGACGGTCTCGGATCCCGTCTCGGGCCCGGGGTCGAGGGGGCGGGCCAGGCTCAGCCCGACGGAGGCGGCCAGGACCACGACGATCACGACGAGGCTGACCGCTGACGGGATCTCCGGGATGGAGGTGCTGATGGTCTTGTGCGAGGCCAGCAGCACGAGCTTGACGCCGATGAAG
>JBDSTJ010000451.1:0-7507 GCA_039928335.1 Streptosporangiaceae bacterium
CCCAGCGTGAGCCAGATCGAGGTCACGCCGTTCTCGAGGTCGGTGAGGATCGCCTCGTGCACGGCCTCGACCGACGGGTCGTCGTGCCGTTGCCGCACGTCCCACCCGGCGTTCTCCGCCCGGACGGGCGGCAGCGGGCGGGACGCGACCGCCTCGGCGGCGGTGTAGAGCGGTGCGATCGGGACTCCGTCGTAGGTCTGCTTGGTCAGCAGCCCCTCGATGTCGTCGAGCGGTGTGTCTTCGGTGGCGGCTCCGGACTTGCGGAGTACGCCCTTCAATAGTTCCCGCCAGCGGTCGCGCTCCGCCGGGGGGAAGGCAGCAGCCAACTCCATGGGGAGCATGCTAGGCGAGCGCCCGCCCATCCGCCCGCACCGGGTGGGGTCACCTCTTGAGGACCTGCCGTGGACTCAGTCCTTGGCGGGGTCTGCCTTCAGGCAGACCAGCCGGCCGCCGACCCCGTTGTGGTCGGTGAAGGACAGCCTGCGGCCCACGGTGAACCCGGCTCCCTTGAGGAGCTTCTGCCCCCGGCTGTTGCGCTTGTTGAGGCAGGCGTTGGTGACTCCGACCCGCAGGAGCGCGGCCTGGGCCGCCGCGGGGCTCATCGTCGCGGTCCGGTAGCGGGCCAGCGCGGTGAGCAGCTCACGGTCGGCCGCGAACGACGGATCGGCGGGGATCATGGTCAGATGGCGGCTCTGCGGGTTGACCGCGTTGACCCGGGTGGTGACCAGCGGGAACCAGCGCATGAACCGTTGCGGGGCCAGCACCACCCCGCCGTTCCCGACCCTGCTGACGATCTCCTTCACGACGACCACGTCACTGTCGGAGACCTTCCACGCCGGACGGTCTTCCACCCTTGTGTGATCGTTCTCGAAGGACCAGATGGGCAGCCCTGTGGGGATCATCGTCGCGATCAGCACGGCTGCCGGCAGCGGTGCCAGCCAGCGCAGCAGGCCCGGCAGCGGGATCGCCGCGATCAGCCCGACCAGGACCGGAACCGGAACCACCCAGGGCACCCGCCAGAGCACCTGGCCGGCGTGGGTCAGCCTCGCGATCAGTTCGAGCGTGCCGGGGATCATCAAGATCGTGAAGATCGCCGCGCCTCCCGAGGTGATCAGGGCGGGGATCCCGCGCCGGGCCAGCCACGGCGCGGCCCACACGGCACACCCCGCGATCACGCCCATCGTCCCGGTCAGCAGGACCCTGCCGAAGGTGGACGACGCATCATAGATCGCCCCCTGGACCTGATGGTTGCTCTCGGGGTTCAGCGCCACCATGAGCCCGGCGCCGACCGGGTAGACCAGCGCGACGCAGGCCCCCAGCGCGGCCCGGAAACGCCCGGTCACGGCCAGCGGCACCACCGCCGCCGCGGCGATCAGCGGGACGATGAAGGTGGAGGTCGTGGTGAGACCGACTCCGGCCGTTCCCGCAGCGAACAGCAGAGCCAGATCGGGAAACGACCGGTTCTCGGCCCACCGGGTCAGATAGAGGTAGAGCAGCGGAACCAGGAGCGAGACGAAGATCGCCTTCCCCTGCCACAGGCGCACCAGGTGGAACGACCCGAACGAGGCCCCGTTCTGCCCGGTCCACAGCAGATAGACCGCGGCGACGGCGAAGCAGAGCAGCGCCCGGCGCGGCGCCCAGGCCCTGGTCAGCCGCCACAGGGCCCAGACCGCGAAGAACGTGGCTCCCGGCAGGGCGATGAACCACAGCACGTTCTGGGCGGGCAGGTGCAGCAGCCGGGCGATCCCGCCGACCAGTACTTCGTAGGAGGGCACCGGTGGTTCCCCGGAGATCTGCCCGACCTGGCCCTGCGTGAAGATCACGTCTTTGAGCGGGATGCGGCCGGTCTGGGCCGTCCGAATCGAACGGGACACATAGAAGACGTCGTCGCCGTCGGTGTTGACCGTGTAGAGCGACAGAGTCGCCGCCGATCCGGCCGCCAGCAGGGCGACCAGCGATCCCGACACCCGGGAGGGGCTCCCCCGCTCGCGTCGCCCGAGGAAGACCCCCACCGCCGCGACCGCGACCGCGAGCCCGCCCAGGACGCAGGGGATCGTCCAGGAGAGGTTCTGGTCCCGGTACAGCCCGGCGGTGACCCCCGCGCCTATCCCCAGCGCCAGCCCCAGCGGCCAGAGCAGTCGCCTGCTCAGCGTCGCCGTTGCTCCCCGGTCTCCGGGTTCCGACGCCGATTCCGACACGGGCTCCGACACGGGCTCCGGCGCGGGCTCCGGCGCGGACCCCGCCCGTGCGAAGAACCGCAGCGCCACGAAGCCAACGGCGAGAACGGCAGAGGCCGCGAGCCAGATCCGGACGAGTTCGTCGACCTCCAGACGGAACCGGAGTCCGCCCAGGTGGTAGGTGATCGTCCAGACGGCGAACGACAGCAGCCCCACATCGGTCAGACCGTCCAGAAGCCGCCACAGCAGGAACGGCCTGGTCGGATCCTTCGGATCTCCAGCGGTGAGGAAAGAGGTCATGAGGCCATTTCTGAAGGACGGCGGTTTGTCTGGACCGGGCGGGCCGCGGTCAGGCACAGGCCCAGGACCACGGCGGCGACGGCGCAGGACGCGATGAGCGCGACCTCCACCCGAGCCAGCGGCTCGAGCGGGGCCAGGCAGGCCAGGACGAAGACGACCAGCGCGAAAGCCCAGCTGAGGGCGTTCTCCCGGTGCCGTCCGAGGGCCACGAGGCCTGCCTGGAAGACCTGGGCGAGCATGTAGAGACCAGTGGCGCCGGCCAGGGCGGTGAGATGGGCGCGGCCCAGCCCGAACTCATCTCCGAACAGCAGCCCCAACGCCCACGGCCCGGCCACGGCCGCGCCGAGCACCCCGGCGAGCGCCACCGCGCCCGTCGCCCCGAACACGCCTTTGAGTTTGACCCCGAAGGCCTGTCGGTCACCGGCGGCCAGGGCCGCCGCCAGACCGGGCAGGAGCACGGCCTGGACGCCCTGGAAGAGGAAGAGCGGCACCCGGGCGATCACGAAGGCGGCCAGGAACTGCCCGGCGGCTCCCCCATCCGGGGCGAGCAGTTGCAGGGCGACCATCGCGCCGTTGGCGACGCCCTGGGCGCAGACCCCGCCGAGCAGCAGCCAGCCGAGGTTGCCCGAGACCTCCGCCCAGGAGGCGGGCGGTCCCGGTCTGGCCAGGCCGCGCAGGCCCGGCAGGGTGAACAGCAGCCCGAGCAGCGGGGCCAGGACGAGCAGCCAGACATAGGGGCCCGAGGCGTGCACGCCGACGGCGAGCAGGCACAGGCAGGCGATGATCCGGACGACGCCCTCGACGCCGAGCTGGCCGGAGTACCAGGAGAAGCGGCCGGCACCGGAGAACATCCCCCGGCTGACGTACTGGGCCGACATCACCGACAGGGCCAGGGCGAGGGCGAAGAAGTGGGTCCACTCGCCGCCGAAGAGCCGGTCCACCAGCAGCGGGGACAGCACCGCGCCGACGGCCAGCAGCACGCCCAGGCAGGCCGCCGCGGCCAGCGCGACCCGCCGCACCAGCGGCAGGGCTCCCAGTCCCCGGGCTCTGCGGTCGGCGAAGGCCCGGCCCAGCTCCTGCTCGAACGGCAGGAACGCGCCGATCCCGAAGGTGTAGATCAGGGTCCACAGGGTCGAGACCGAGGCGAACTCGACCGGGCCGACGGCCCGCGCCGAGGTGACCAGGTAGACGCTGGCCGAGATGCCGAGCAGGACGAGGCCGACGGCCATGGTCAGGCTGCCGCCGCGGACCGTCGGAGCGCCCTCGACCGAGGTGTCAGCACTCATCGAACGGGTCTTCGGCGAGCTCCTTCTTCAGGGCCTTGTCCAGGGCCAGTCGTTGCAGGCCCATCTCCTCGGCGAGCGTGCGCACCCGCCCCTCCAGCCGCCCCACCTCGGAGCTGAGCTGCACGTTGACCGCGAGCAGCACCAGGCTGGCCACGAAGAACAGCAGGTTCGAGGGCACCTCGACGCCGGTCACCCGGGCCGCCCAGATCAGCGTGGCCGGGAAGATCGCGACGATCATGATCACCACGGACAGGAAGACCCAGAAGATCGCGTACTTCTCCCGGAGCTTGTGCCGACGCAGCATCTCGAAGATCACGGCCAATGAGACGAAGGCCCCGAGCAGGCCGAGCATGTAGACGCTCACGCAGGCGCCCACCGGCGGACGAGGGCCAGCGCCAGCGCGGTCACGGCCCGGAAGAGATAGACGGTGGCGCGGAACGGGGACTGGCTGGCCGTGCCGCCGAACCGGGGGCGCATCGCGACCGGGACCTGCCGGACCACGCAGCCGGACCTGATCGCGATCACCAGGGACTCGACGGTGTCCCCCAGGTACTCGGCCGGATAGTGCTCGGCGAACACCGGGATGGCCTTGGCCCCCGCGGCACGGAACCCGCTGGTCGTATCGGTCAGCCTGGTCTTGGCCAGCCGGGACAGCGTCCCCGACAGCACGCCCATCGCCCAGCGGCGTGGGCCGCGCCCGGCGTCGTAGGCGCCCTCCCCGGCGAACCGCGCGCCGATCACCACGTCGGCCTCGGCCAGCTCGGCCAGGAGGACCTTGACGTAGGAGGCGTCATGCTGGCCGTCGGCGTCCACCTGGATCACCGCGTCGTAGCCGTTGCGCAGGGCGTACCGGAACCCGGCCCGCATCGCCCCGCCCACGCCCAGGTTGAACGGCAGCCGGACGACGCTGGCCCCGTGGGCCGCGGCGACCCTGCCGGTGCCGTCGGTGGACCCGTCGTCGATCACGAGAACGTCGGCGCTGGGGCAGCTCGCCTGCAGGTCGAGCAGGACGCCGGAGATCGACTCCTCCTCGTTCAACGCCGGCACCACGACGAGTGGCCGTTCAGGCAGCTGCCGCACAGCCGGTCCTCTTTCCTGGGGTGGTCGGATGCAGAGTCGCACAGATGCTTCACGGGTTTTCGGAAAGCACCAGATGAAGAACGGATGAAGTCCTCGGTAGTAAAGACACCCTAGGACCCTCAAAGGTTGCCCGTAACCGGACTAAACCTCGCTTTTGGTCGCCCACTTCGCGTCCTCGTCGCACGTGAGCTGGTGAGATCCGGGTATCGTCCCCCCGTGGTCAAGGTGATCGACAGAGCGCGGCGGGGCTTCGATTCCGCACATCTGCACGGTGTCGGGGTCCTCCGCCGCCGCCGGGCGACCTGGTCGTGGCTCGACCATCTGGGCCGAGCCTATGCCCGCTACCGAGACCAGCATGGCGACCAGATGGCGGCCGCTCTCACTTTTTTCGCTTTCCTTTCCTTCTTTCCGCTGCTCGCGGTCGCCTATGCCCTGCTCGGCTATGCGGCGGGACGAAGCGAGGAGTTCCGCCAATATCTGATCGACGCGATCAACGAGGCACTCCCCGGACTGGGGAAACAACTCAATGTGACAGAAATCGCCAAAGCCAGTGCGGGCGTCGGCGTGATCGGGCTGGTCGCCCTCGGCTGGGCCGGTCTCGGCTGGGTGGGGGCGCTGCGCACCTCGATCCGGGCCCTGTGGGCCCAGGACCCCGACGGCGCGGGCAACTTCGCCCTCGTCAAACTGCGTGACCTGCTGGCCCTGCTCTTCCTTGGCCTGATGCTGATGGGCTCGGTGGCCGCCACCACCGTCACCTCGACCGCCACCACGAGCGGGCTCGAACTGATCGGCCTGGACGAAGGCCCCGGAGTCAGCCAGACCATCCGGCTGCTCGCCGTCGCGGTCGGCCTGTTCTTCAACACGATGATCTATCTGGTGCTGTTCACCCGGCTGTCGGGCACCAACGCGCACTGGCGGCACGTGTTCAAGGGGGCCCTGATGGCCGCGGTCGGCTTTGAGACCCTCAAGATCCTCGCCGCGGTCCTGGTCGGCCACACCACCCGCAACCCCGTCTACGCAGGGTTCGCGGTCCTGGTCGGCCTGCTGGTCTGGATGAACCTGGTCTCCCGGATGACGTTCTATGCGGCGGCCTGGACGGCCACCCGGTCCAAGGTCCTCAGCTATGACGAGCCCGGTCACGCCGAGCCCGACGCGGCCTAGCTAGGACGCGCTCCTGCGCCTGCGGAAGACCAGAGCGCCGATCCCGGCGAGCACGAACGCACCCGCCACACCGACCAGCACCAGGTCAGGACCGTCCCCATCGCCTTGGGCGGGCCGGTCGGACGCCGGCAGCGCCGTGTCCTGCGCCGCGGCCGAGGGCTTGGGGGTGCCGACGGGGTCGACCAGGCGGCCGACCGGCACGACCTTCCCGGTCGCGGCGAAACCATAGTCCAGCAGCTTCTTGGCGTTGCCCCACAGCGACTCGGCGTGCATCAGCGCCACGATGATCGTCTTTCCGTTGCGCCTGGCCGCGCCCACGAAAGTCTGCCCGGCGGCGTTGGTGTAGCCGTTCTTGCCGGCGACGAACCCCGGATAGGTCTGCGACTCGCCGGGCAGCAACCGGATGTGGGAGTAGATCGGCATCGCGTACTTCTTGGGCTTGATCTTCTTCTTGGTCTTCTTGTCGACCCGGGGCTCGGTCAGGGCCGGGAACCTGGCGTTGACCGTCGCGGCGTACTCGACGAACTTGGGGATCTTGAGTCCGGCCCGGAGCTGCAGCGCCAGGTCGTAGGACGAGGTGTGCTGGGTCCTGAGGTCGAGCCCGAGGTCCACGTCGAGCCCGTTGGGCGAACCCGCGAGCGTGTCGACCGCCCCCAGCCGTTTGGCCTCGGCGTTCATGCTGGCCAGGGTCCTGCGGTAGCCGCCGCCCGCCTGGGTCAGGGTCATCGCCGCGTCGTTGGCCGACACCATCATCAGGGCCTTGAAAAGGTCCGAGGTCCGGTAGGCCAGCTTGGGTGTCATCCCGACCTTGGTGCCTTCCGGCACGCAGTTCTGCGAGGTCGGGGTGATCACCTGGTCGGGGTTCACCTTGGGGATCAGCGTGATCGCGGTGAGCACCTTCTGGGTGCTGGCCGGCAGATAGTGGCCGTGGGCGTCCTGCGCGGCCAGGACGTCCCCGGTGTCGCCGTCCGCGATCACCCAGGAGGCGTTCTTGACCTTGATCGGCGGCTTGGCGCCCTGCGGTACGACCAGCCCCCGGCTGGCGAGCAGCGGCCCGCCGACCGCGGGAACGGCCGCCCGCGCGGGCAGGGCCGCGAACGCCACCAGCAAGGCGGAAACGGTCGTCAGGGCGGCGGCGCGCCGGTGCAGAAGTCCCATGGTGTCAGGAGAGTACCCGTAGCCGGTTCGGTTGTTGACCTCGAACCTGCGGCGATTTCTCCGGGGATGGACGGCTACAGCCGCCGGGCGCCCGGGGCGGCGACCGCCGCCAGGAAGGCGGGGGCCGTCCAGCCGCGCCGCTCGTAGGCCTGGCTGATGCCGTTCTGGACCGCCTCGATGCGCGCCGACGCCACCAGTGCGATGACCGAACCGCCGAACCCGCCGCCGATCATGCGCCCGCCACGCGCCCCGGCCCGGATGGCCGCCTCGACCGCGACGTCGGCCTCCGGCCAGGACACCTCGTACTGGTCGCGCAGGGACAGGTGCGCTGCCGTCAGCATCGCG
>JBDSTJ010000452.1:0-9741 GCA_039928335.1 Streptosporangiaceae bacterium
GGGCGATCTCCGCCGTGTCGAGCGAGTCGTCGCACACACCTGCCGATCTTTCTGACTTCGGTGCCAACGAGTGGCTGGTCGATGAGCTCTACCAGAAGTACCTTGAGGACCCTGAGACGGTCGACAAGGCCTGGTGGAGCTTTTTCGCTGATTACCAGCCGGGCGCCAAGCCTGCCCCGACCACCCCGGCGAGCGGTGAGGCCCCCGTGGCCGCGCCGCCCGCCCCCGCCGCTGCGCCCGCGCCTGCGGCTCCCGCTGCCAGGGCACCCGCCAAGGCAGCCGAGAGCCCCAAGGCCAAGCCGGCCCCCGTCCCGGTCGCGGCCGGCGCGGAGGAGGTGCGGCTCCGCGGCGTGGCCGCCAAAACGGTCACGAACATGGAAGCCAGCCTCGGCGTACCGACCGCCACCAGCGTGCGGGCCATCCCGGCCAAGCTGCTGATCGACAACCGGATCGTGATCAACAATCACCTCAAGCGGGGTCGTGGCGGCAAGGTGTCGTTCACCCACCTCATCGGTTACGCGATCGTCAGGGCGTTGCGGGTGATGCCGGAGATGAACTCCTACTACACCGAGCTCGACGGCAAGCCCACGATGGTCAAGCCCGAGCGCGTGAACTTCGGCCTGGCGATCGACCTGAAGAAGCCCGACGGCCAACGCCAGCTGGTGGTGCCGAGCATCAAGGCGGCCGACACGCTGGACTTCCGCCAGTTCTGGGCGGCCTACGAGGAGATCGTCCGCAAGGCGCGCGGCAACAAGCTGACGCTTGAGGACTACCTGGGCACCACGATCAGCCTCACCAACCCGGGCACGATCGGCACGGTGCACTCCGTGCCGAGGCTGATGCCCGGCCAGGGCACGATCATCGGCGTCGGCGCGATGGAGTACCCGGCGCAGTACGCGGGGGCCTCCGAGGAGACCCTCGCCCGGATGGCGATCAGCAAGACCATGACCGTCACCTCGACCTACGACCACCGGATCATCCAGGGCGCCCAGTCGGGCGACTTCCTCCGCCGGATCCACGCGCTGCTGCTGGGCGAGGAGGGGTTCTACGACGAGATCTTCGAGTCGCTGCGGATCCCCTACGAGCCGGTCCGCTGGGTCCAGGACATCTCCGCGAGTCACGAGAACGACATCGCGAAGATCGCCCGGGTGCACGAGCTGATCCACGCCTACCGGGTCCGCGGCCACCTGATGGCCGACACCGACCCGCTGGAGTACAAGCAGCGCCGCCACCCCGACCTGGACATCCTCCAGCACGGGCTGACGCTGTGGGACCTCGAGCGCGAGTTCGCCACCGGCGGCTTCGGCGGCAGATCCACCGTGCCCGGCTCCACCCTGCCCGGCTCCGGCACGATGAAGCTCCGCGACATCCTCGGTGTGGTGCGCAACTCCTACTGCCGGACCGTCGGCATCGAGTACATGCACATCCAGGACGTCGAAGAGCGCGCCTGGATCCAGGAGCGGGTCGAGGTGCCGTTCAAGCACCCCTCCCGCGAGGAGCAGCTGCACATCCTGGGCCGGCTCAACAGCGCCGAGGCGTTCGAGACGTTCCTGCAGACCAAGTTCGTCGGCCAGAAGCGCTTCTCGCTGGAGGGCGGCGAGTCTTTGATCCCGCTGCTCGACTCGGTGATCAGCGCGGCGGCCAAGGCGAACCTGGACGAGGTCGTCATCGGGATGGCCCACCGCGGCCGGCTGAACGTGCTCGCCAACATCGTCGGCAAGTCCTACGCCCAGATCTTCGGTGAGTTCGAGGGCAACCTCGACCCACGGTCGGCCCAGGGCTCCGGCGACGTCAAGTACCACCTGGGCGCCGAGGGCGACTTCCGGGCCTGGAACGGGTCCACGATCCGGACCACGCTGGTCGCCAACCCCTCGCACCTGGAGGCCGTCGACCCGGTGGCCGAGGGCGTCGTGCGCGCCAAGCAGGACATGCTCGACATGAGCGAGTCCGGTTTCAGCGTGATGCCGGTGCTGCTGCACGGCGACGCGGCCTTCGCCGGCCAGGGCGTCGTGGCCGAGACGCTCAACCTGTCGCAGCTGCGCGGCTACCGCACCGGTGGCACGGTGCACATCGTGGTCAACAACCAGGTGGGCTTCACCACGGCTCCGGAGTACTCGCGCTCGTCGGTCTACTGCACCGACGTCGCGCGGATGATCCAGGCGCCGATCTTCCACGTGAACGGCGACGACCCCGAGGCGTGCGCCCGCACGGCCAGGCTGGCCTTTGAGTACCGGCAGGCGTTCAAGAAGGACGTCGTCGTCGACATGGTCTGCTACCGGCGGCGGGGCCACAACGAGGCCGACAACCCCTCGTTCACCCAGCCGCTGATGTACGACCTGATCGACGCCAAGCGGTCGGTCCGCAAGCTCTACACCGAGGCCCTCATCGGCCGCGGTGACATCACGGTCGAAGAGGCCGAGCAGGCGCTGCAGGACTACCAACAGCAGCTCGAACGGGCCTTCACCGAGGTGCGGGAGGCCTCGAGGCGGCCCGCGGCACCCGGCTCGGTGGTCCGTCCGGCCGACGAGGACCGGATCCCGGTCGACCACGGCGCGGCCGGTTCGGCGATCACCCCGGAGACCGTCAAGCGGATCATCGAGACCCAGGTGAACCTGCCGGCCGGCTTCCAGGTCCACCCGAGGCTCCAGCCGGTGCTCGACCGCCGGGTCAAGATGATCGACGAGGACACGATCGACTGGGCCACCGGGGAGTTGCTGGCCTTCGGGTCGCTGCTCATCGACGGCCACCCGATCCGGCTGGTCGGCCAGGACTCCCGGCGCGGCACCTTCGGCCAGCGGCACGCCGTACTGGTGGACCGCAAGACCGGCGAGGAGCACACGCCGCTCAGGGAGTTCTTCCACGGCACCACGAAGTTCTACGCCCACGACTCGCTGCTGAGCGAGTTCGCGGCGATGGGCTTCGAGTACGGCTACTCCCTGACCCGGCCGGACGCCCTGGTCCTGTGGGAGGCGCAGTTCGGCGACTTCGCCAACGGCGCTCAGTCGATCATGGACGAGTTCATCTCCTCCGGCGAGCAGAAGTGGGGCCAGCGCTCCTCGGTCGTGCTGCTGCTGCCGCACGGCTATGAGGGTCAGGGCCCGGACCACTCCTCGGCCCGGATCGAGCGGTACCTGCAGATGTGCGCGCAGGACAACATGACTGTGGCCTACCCGACGACCCCGTCGAACTACTTCCACCTGCTCAGGTGGCAGACGCTCTCGGGCCGTCGCAAGCCGCTGATCGTGTTCACGCCCAAGTCGCTGCTGCGGTCCAAGGCCGCGACGTCGGCGACGGTGGAGTTCACCTCAGGCGCTTTCCAGCCGGTGATCCCGGACGTGGCCGTCAACCCCGAGAAGGTCAGGCGGGTGGTGTTCACCACCGGCAAGATCTACTACGAGGTCGCAGCCGCACGGGACAAGGCGGCCGCCGCCGCGGGCGTGGAGTCCGACACCGCGGTCGTGCGGGTCGAGCGTCTGTACCCGACGCCGATCGACGAGATCAAGGCCGAGCTGGCGAAGTACGCGCCGGACGCCACGATCACCTACGTCCAGGACGAGCCAAAGAACATGGGCGCCTGGCCCTTCTTCGGCATGGTCCTGCCGCACTACCTCGACCGCAAGCTCGGCCTGGTCTCGCGCGCGGCCAGCTCCTCCCCCGCGGTCGGTTCCGCCAAGCTCCACCTGGCAGAGCAGGAAGCGATGCTCGACAAGCTCTTCCCCGAGCGCTAGTTGGTCAAAGGGCCCCCTCCGCGCCGACGCGGAGGGGGCCCTTTCCTACGAGGAGGGATCCGGATGTACTTCACTGATCGCGGCATCGAGGAACTGGTCGAGCGGCGCGGCGAGGAACAGGTCTCGGTCGGCTGGATCGCCGAGCGGCTGCGCGAGTTCGTCGACCTCAACCCCGAGTTCGAGACACCGGTCGAGCGGCTCGCCACCTGGCTGGCCAGGCTCGACGACGACCTCGACGACGACCCGGACGAGGAATAACTGCTCTTGACGGCGCGGTAACGAGATATATCGTCTTGGGTAGAATGGCGGTGACGTTCCGTCCACCGCCCAGAAGGGAACCCGAGTGAGCCCGGTCTTCGCCCACGGTCGGCTGCGCCTCTACCTCCTGAAGCTGCTCGAGGAGAGCCCCCGGCACGGCTACGAGGTGATCCGGCTGCTCCAGGACCGGTTCATGGGCGTCTATTCCCCCTCCCCCGGCACGATCTACCCCCGGCTGGCCCGCCTTGAGGAGGAAGGCCTGGTCACCCACGAGGTGGTCAAGGGCAAGAAGGTCTACTCGATCTCCGACAAGGGCCGGGCCGAACTCGAACGCCGGCTCGACGAGCTGGCCGAGCTCGAAGAGGAGATCACCGCGTCGGCCCAGCAGTTCGCCCAGGGCGTCCAGCAGGACGTGCGGCAGACCGTACGGTCGCTGCGCGAGGAGCTCAGCAACGCCGCCCGCGACGTGCGGCGGGGTGTGGACCCCAAGCAGGCATGGCAGGAGACCAAAGAGCGCAACAAGGACGAGTGGCAGCGCACCGCCAAGACCTGGGCTGAGGAGTGGAAGCAGACCTGGGACGGCCTGCGCGGCCCGGCCACCGCCAAGCCGACTCTCGACGACCTGCTGCACTCCTTCGTCGAGGACATGCGCGCGGCCGTCGGGGAGACCGGGCTCGACGACAAGGAGCTCCGCAAGGTCAAGAGCGATCTTGATCGAACTCTGGCCAGACTACGGCGGGAACTTCCGGGACGTCAGTGAGGCCGCCCCCTACCTTTGATCTGCCCTAGGGCTGTGTCATACTCTCGGAACGGGTGACCCCCGTATCTCGAGAGACGACCTCCGCGCTGATGCCCCCATCTAAAACCGGCAGCTCCGCGGCGTCCACCCGAACGTCCATCTCTGTTGTGGGGTCGCTGTGACTACTGAATTCGTTCCTGACTATTCCACTGACCCGGCCTTCCAGCTGCACGTCGGCGGCAAGCTCGAGGTCCGGTCGACCATCCCGGTGCGCAACGCCGACGATCTGTCGCTCGCCTACACCCCCGGCGTGGCCCGCGTCTGCACCGCGATCGCCGATCACCCCGAACTCGCCTACGAGTACACCTGGACCTCCAAGGTCGTCGCCGTCGTCACCGACGGGACCGCGGTCCTGGGCCTGGGCGACATCGGTCCGGCCGCCTCCATGCCGGTCATGGAGGGCAAGTCGCTGCTGTTCAAGGAGTTCGCCGGAGTCGACTCCGTGCCGATCGCCCTGGCCACCACCGACGTCGACGAGATCGTCGACACCGTGATCCGGATGGCTCCGAGCTTCGGCGGCATCAACCTCGAGGACATCAGTGCACCCCGCTGCTTCGAGATCGAGGACCGCCTGCGCGCCGCCTTGGACATCCCGGTCTTCCACGACGACCAGCACGGCACCGCCATCGTGTCGCTGGCCGCCCTCAAGAACGCCTCCCGCCTGATCGGCAAGCCGCTCTCGCAGATGCGCGGCGTCATCGCCGGCGCGGGCGCGTCCGGCATCGCGGTCTGCCGCATCCTGCTCAACGCGGGTGTCGGCGACATCGCGGTGTCCGACAGCAAGGGCATGGTCTACGCCGGGCGCGACGGCCTCAACTCCGTCAAGCAGGCGCTGGCCGCCGACTCCAACAAGGCCCGGCACACCGGCTCCACCGAAGAGGCGCTGCGCGGTGCCGACTTCTTCATCGGCCTGTCCGGCAGCACCGTGCAGGAGGCCGCGATCGCCACCATGGCCGACGACGCGATCGTCTTCGCGCTGTCGAACCCGACTCCCGAGGTCGAGCCCGATGTCGCCGCACGCCACGCCCGCATCGTGGCCACCGGCCGCAGCGACTACCCCAACCAGATCAACAACGTCCTGGCCTTCCCCGGCATCTTCCGCGGTGCCTTCGACGTCCGGGCCCACTCCATCACCGAGGGCATGAAGGTCGCCGCCGCCGAGGCCCTGGCGGCCGTCGTCACCGACGCCGAGCTGACCGAGGATTTCATCATCCCCAGCCCCTTCGACGAGCGGGTCGCCCCCGCGGTCATCGCCGCGGTCTCCGCCCAGGCACGCCTCGAGGGCGTCAACCGGATCTGAGACGCTCCACCCGACGGCCCGCTCCCACCACCCCTGGGCGCGGGCCGTCGCGCGTGCCCGCCCCCCGGGCCCGGATCGGTCTCCCGGGAGGCTAGGGTCTCCCTATGTTCGCCGTAACCGCTGCAGGTATCGACGCCGACGAGCCGCTCAACGGACTGGAGCTCGGGGAACGCCCCGACCCGGTGGTCCCCGAAGGGTGGACGACCGTGGCCGTGAAGGCGACCGCGCTCAACCACCACGACCTGTGGACGCTGCGCGGGGTGGGGGTGAAGGCCGAGCAGCTACCACTGGTCCTGGGCTGTGACGCGGCCGGGACCGACGAGGACGGCAACGAGGTCATCGTGCACTCGGTCATCGGCGACCCCGGCCGGGGCGGCGGCGACGAGACGCTCGACCCCCGACGGTCGCTGCTGTCGGAGCTCCATGACGGCACGTTCGCGACGAAGGTGGCCGTGCCCCGGCGCAACCTCGTCGCCAAGCCGGCCGAGCTGACGTTCGCCGAGGCCGCGTGCCTGCCGACGGCGTGGCTCACCGCCTACCGGATGCTGTTCGACAAGGCCGGGGTCCAGCCTGGGTCGACGATCCTGGTGCAGGGGGCCGGCGGCGGGGTCGCGACCGCGCTGCTGGCCCTGGGCAGCGCCGCGGGCTACCGCATGTGGGCGACAAGCCGCAGTGAGACCAAGCGCAGGCGCGCACTGGAGCTGGGCGCGGACGCGGTGTTCGAGTCGGGCGCGCGGCTGCCCGGCCGGGTGGACGCGGTCATGGAGACCGTCGGCCAGGCCACCTGGGCGCACTCGGTGAAGTCACTCCGTCCGGGCGGCCGCATCGTGGTGTCGGGCGCGACGAGCGGGGCGATGCCGCCGGCCGAGCTGACCCGGGTGTTCTTCCTGCAGCTTCAGGTCGTCGGTTCTACGATGGGGACGAGGGACCAGCTGGTGCGGTTGGCGCAGTTCCTGGCGACCACCGGGGTCCGGCCGCGGATCGACCGGACCATGCCACTCGCCCAGGCACGGGACGGTTTTGCCGCGATGGCGCAGGGCGATCTTTTCGGTAAGGTCGTCTTTACCCTTTGAAGATCCTATTCAGTAGGTGAAACACCCTGGGTGCCGGCCGAGCGCCCTTGTCCCGACGAAATTCGGCTGTGATGCCACGGAACCAACTCGACTAGCGGAAATCGTGTAATACTCGCTGAGGGGATCGGACTTCATCAGCTGTACTCCGCAGGGAGCGATACGTGGACCTCGCCTCTTACGCGGATCTGGTGGTCGAGCTCGTCAACACGCAGGATCCCGCCGAGGACTCCCTGCGCGACCTGGACACGCTCCGGGAGCTGCTCACCATCCGTCCGCATCTCACCGGGCGCGTCACCGCCCGCGACCTGGAACTCATGCGTGAGCTGCGCGGGGACCTCAGAGCCATCTTCACCGCGGCAGCCGCCGGGGATGAGGAGGGCGCGGCGGAGGTGCTCAACTCCCTACTGATCCAGCATCCCGTCCATCCGCAGTTGTCCAGTCACGAGGGCTCGCCCTGGCATGTGCACATGACGGAGGGCGGTTCGGTACCGGACCGTTATGCTGCGGGCGCGGCGATCGGGCTCGCCGTTCTGGTCAGCGAACGGGGTTGGGACAAACTCGGCATATGCGATCGACAGGGCTGTGGGAACGTCTATTTCGACGCCCTTGCCGACACGGTCCTGCGTTACTGTTCCGACCGTTGCCACAAACTCCACATCGGCGGCAACGGCCAATAGCGCACCAGGACCCTGCCGAGGACCGCATCGTCGCCTACGGCTCCGAAGTCCCAGCTGTCGCGCCGCCCCGGCGCGCTCTGGTTGTCGCTCTCCAGCCACCAGCCGCCGTCTTGGCGAAACGCCGCGCGCTTGACCACGAGCACGTCCGAGTCCGGCAACCGGGACACCACCACGTCCCCGGCGCGAACCCGCACACCCGCGGCCACCAGCAGCCGGTCACCGGGACGCAGGGCCGGCCGCATCGACTCGCCGGCCACCTCGACGACGCTCAGACGCATCCGCACACCTCTCCTACCTCCGGACCGGTGCGCCGGAGTAATGTCGACTACAGCATGATCCAGATTCCGATATCGACGAAGGGAACGCTCCGGTGAGCATTCTGCGTCCAATGACGATCGTCTCCGCGCACTGTGACCTGCCCTGTGGCGTGTACGAGCCGGCGCAGGCCCGCATCGAGGCCGAGTCCGTCAAGGCCATCATCGAGAAGTACGCGGCGAACGAGGACCCGGCGTTCCGGGCCCGCGCGATCCAGATCAAGGAGGAGCGGTCCGACCTGGTCAAGCACCACCTGTGGGTGCTGTGGACGGACTACTTCAAGCCGCCGCACTTCGCGAAGTACCCCCAGCTGCACGAGCTGTTCAACGAGGCCACCAAGCTGGCCGGCGCGGGCGGCACCAAGGGCAGCCTCGACGTGAAGACCGCCGACGACCTGCTCGGCAAGATCTCGGAGATCGACAAGATCTTCTGGGAGACCAAGGCCTGACGAACGACGGAGCAGGACGAAGCCCTCGTCCTGCTCCGAATTCGTCGGCACGGGCCCGGTCCCCCACCAGGGGCCGGGCCCTTCTCATAGCGTGGCAGCAGCCAAAAGGCCCCCCGGCGCGGTAGTTTCGAGACAGCGGAACAAACCCCAAGAGGGAGATACGTGACTGAGGAAACCGCTGCCATGACAGCTGGGACGAAGCTGACACTGCGTGATGTCGTGACTGTGAAGTTGCCCGCCGCCAGTGCCTATCTCTCCGTGCTGCGCACCGCGACCGCGGGGCTGGCCGCCAGGCTGGATTTCACCCTCGACGAGATCGAGGACCTGCGGATCGCCGTGGACGAGGCGTGCGCGATGCTGCTCGCCCAGGCGGTGCCCGGCACCGACCTGTCGTGCGAGTTCGAGCTGACCGGCGACACGCTGGGCATCTCGGTGACGGTGCTGACCGTCGACGGGCGCCAGCCCAGCCGGGACACCTTCGCCTGGACCGTGCTGTCCTCGCTCGCGGGCGAGGTCGACTCGAGCGCCGATGCCGACGACAGGGTGACCGTCACGCTGCAGAAGCGACGTGGCGTTGGCGGGGCTCCGTGACCGCAGAAGAATCTCCCCTGGCGCCCACCCTGGCCAGCGTCGAAGAAGTAGAGCTCGAGGAACTGGTCCTGGAGGTCGAGGACGAGCCCAAGCCGACCTCGACCAGGAGCAACGTGCCCGACCGGACCAAGGCCAAGGCCCTGTTCCGCGACATGCAGGCACTGCCGGAGGGCGATCCCGAACGGCAGCGCAGCCGCGACCAGCTGGTCGAGATGCACCTGCCGCTGGTGGAGTACCTGGCTCGACGGTTCCGCAACCGGGGCGAGTGGCTGGACGACCTGATCCAGGTGGCCACCATCGGCCTGATCAAGTCGATCGACCGGTTCGATCTGGAGCGCGGGGTGGAGTTCTCCACCTATGCCACGCCCACGATCGTCGGCGAGATCAAGCGGCACTTCCGGGACAAGGGCTGGGCCGTGCGGGTTCCGCGCCGGCTCCAGGAGCTCAAGCTCTCGCTCACCAAGGCGATCAGCGAGCTGGCCCAGAAGGAGGGCCGGGCGCCGACCGTCAGCGAGCTGGCCAAGCACCTGCAGATGACCGAAGAGGAGGTGC
>JBDSTJ010000453.1:0-4400 GCA_039928335.1 Streptosporangiaceae bacterium
CTCGACATCCTCGTCAACAACGCGGCTGTCTTCGTCGTGGCCCCGCTCGACGAGCTGGGCCTGGCCGACCTGGACCGGACCCTCGCGGTGAACATACGGGCACCGTTCGTGGCGTCCCAGGCTGCGGCCCGGCACATGACGGCGGGCGGCCGGATCATCAGCATCGGCAGCAACGTGGCCGAACGCACGGTGTTCCCCGGTTTCACGCTGTACGCGCTGAGCAAGACCGCGCTCGTCGGGATGACCAAGGGCCTCGCCCGTGACCTGGGGGGCCGCGGCATCACCGCCAACCTGGTCCACCCGGGCCCGACCGACACCGACGCCAACCCCGCCGACGGGCCGAACGCCGAGCTGATCCGCGGCCTGACCCTCCTGAACCGTTTCGCCGCACCAGCCGAGATCGCCGCCACCGTCGCCCATCTGGCGGGGCCGGGCGGCGGCTATGTCACCGGAGCGACGGTTTCAGTGGACGGGGGCTTCAACGTCTGACCCTCCTGTTGAACATTCGTCCAATATGTGATGTGCGCGACATACAAGCAGTATTGCCTGCTTGTATGTCGGCTACGTACGGTCGAGGGGAGTCCGTAGAACCGACCAGCCGCTCGGGAGAGTGCCATGAGCAGGACCATGCCCGTCATCACCCCCCGCACGGTACGCACCCGTCGGATCACGTTCGAGTACCCGCCGGAGCGACTGCCCCGCCACTACGTCTCCGGCGACCTGGTGATGAGCCACGTCATCAGCGTCCTGTCGGCGCTCTTCCCCGAGGGTGAGGACTTCTTCGTCCGCACCGTGCGCAACTACAACGCGAAGATCACCGACCCGGAGCTCAAGTCCCAGGTGGCCGGATTCATCGGCCAGGAGGTCACGCACGGGCGCGAGCACCGGCACTTCAACGAGCGCCTTGCCGCGATGGGCTACCCGACCCGCGCCACCGACCGCAGGACCAAGCGGGTGCTCCGGCTCTTCGAGAAGGTGCTGCCCAAGCGCAGCCAGCTCGCCATCACCGCGGCGCTGGAGCACTACACCGCGACGCTCGCCGAGGTCCTGCTCACCGACGCCCGGGCCCAGGCCATGTTCGACGTCGACGAGGTCCGCTCCATGCTCGAATGGCACGCGCTGGAGGAGAGCGAGCACAAGGCCGTCGCGTTCGACGTGTACCAGACCGTGAGCGGCGAGCATCTCCGCCGGATCTGGGTCATGCGCTTCGTCACCGTCGGTTTCCTGTTCGCCACCATCAGCGGCACGCTGATGTCCCTGGCGCTGGACCGGGCGGCCTACAACCCGTTCCGGCTCTTCCCCAGCCTGTGGAAACTGCGCCGCTCGCCCTGGCTGCAGCCCGAGGTCTTCCGGCAGATCAAGGACTACAACCGTCCCGGCTTCCACCCCGACGACCACGACACCAACGCGCTGGTCCAGGAATGGAAGCACCGGCTCTTCGGTGCCGACGGTGCCCTCGCCGAACGGATGAAGGCCTGACCGCCGGTCAGGTGGTGACGGGCCTCTTGAGGGCCCCGCCCCTGACCCAGGTGGCGAACGGCACCTGGTAGTACGACCAGCCGTTGTTCCACTTCAGCCGGCGCTTGGTGCCGGTGATGACGACCGGGTCGCCGCGGTAGGCCCACCGGGTGAACCACTTGGCGTCCTTGCCCGGCGACCGTACACAGCCATGGCTGCAGTTCTTCCTGCCGAGGCAGGAGAGCTGCTCCATGGCCTGGTGGAGGTACTCGCCGGAGTCGGTGAGCCGGTTGGCCCACGGGACGATCTCGTCGTACCAGCCCGGATCCTGCTTCGTCAGGCCGGGCGGGGTCATCCGGACCTGGCGCAGCTTCTCCATCACCAGGTGCACGCCGCTGGTGGTGACCTGGTGGTCGATGCCGTCGGCCCACACGTCACCGCCCTTGCCCATGCTGACGCCCCAGCGGCGGACGACCCTGCCGTTGCTGGTGGCGACGAGCTTGTGGGTCTTCGCGCTCGCCCTGATCACGTGGGCGTTGCCGATCCTGAACGTGACCTTGGTGGTCCGGCCCGGCAGCTTCGCGGTGAAGGTGACCTGCTGCCTGGCCGGCCACGCCTTCTTCGCCCGGAAGATGGCGACCTGCCGGCCGCGGCGGGACGTCCAGAGCCACGCACCCACGGTCGACTTGGCGGACTTCACCCGCAGGAGGCCCTCGACGGCCTTCTTGTTCCGCACCGGAGCCTTGAACCAGACGATGATCGGCATTCCGATGCCGACGGTCTCGCCGCGGTTGGGGGTCACGTCCTCGATGACCACCGTGGCCGCGGCGGCCTCGGCCACGCCGGGCATGCAGGTCAGCAGCAGGGTTCCGGCCGCGCACGCGGTCAGCAGTCTCTTCACTCAGCACTCTCCAGGGGCGGGGGCGACTGAGGTGACAGCGTACGGACCGAAATGACCGCCTCATACCTTTTAGCGGTACGGCCCGCACCTCGCCCTCATCCCGACACGTGTCACGTTGATCACTCAAGGTGAGGATGGGGGCCAGAGCCGCTGTAGGACCTTCGCGGGCCCCTCTAGACTGGGAGTCGTGATCTTCAAGGCGGTGGGCGACGGTCGCCCCTATCCCGCGCACGGTCTGGAGCCGCGGGACTGGGCCCGGCTGCCGCCGCGACAGATCAGGCTGGACCAGCTGGTGACGACCAAGGCCGAGCTGGACCTGCACTCGCTGCTGGCCAAGGACTCCACGTTCTACGGTGACCTGTTCCCGCACGTGGTCCAGTGGAACGGCGACCTCTACCTCGAGGACGGCCTGCACCGGGCGCTCAGGGCCGCCCTGCATCAAAGGACCGTACTGCACGCTCGCGTTCTGGTGCTGTAGCCGACGGCAGCCGCCTGACCGCCCACCTGAGGAACCTCGGCAGGCTCCTCCGCCACACGGCGAACGAGTGCGCGCCCCCCTTGACCACGTGGTAGCGGACCCGCGGCTGGAAGCTGCGGACCCGGTCGACGAACGCCTCCGCGTTGACCATGTCCTGCTGGTCGGCACCGCCGGCCGAGAACCAGAACACCGGCAGCCTGTCGTCGTGCGGCCACGAGGCGATCATCTTCAACGGGTTGTTGGCGAGCCTGAGCGCCTCGTCACCGGCGAACGGGTCGACCGGCTCGGGCAGTCTGACCTTCTTCGCCGGCACGAAATAGCCGCTCAGCACCCCGGCCAGCCCGTAGGTGAAGGGGTGCCGGAGGGCCAGGTTCGCCGCGCAGAAGCCGCCCTCGGAGAAGCCCTCGACGCCCCAGGCCTTCCCGGTGGGCAGCACCCGCAGCCGGGCGGTCAGCAGATCGGGCACGTCCTCGGCCAGGTAGGTCTCGTCCTGCGGGCCGTTGACGACGTTGAGGCACTGCAGCGCGTTGGCCTGGCCGCCGTTGCTGTCGGGCATGACCAGCACGGCGGGCTTCGCGCCCTTCTGCCTCATCGCGCTCTTGTACGCCCCGACCACGTTCATGATCCGGTCGTAGTCGTAGGGGTTGCCCGGCGTGCCGTGCAGCAGCTCCAGCGCCGGGAACCGCTTGTCGGCGTACTTCTGCTGGAAGTACTGCGGAGGCAGGTAGATCAGCGAGGTCCGGCTGATCTTCGACTTGGCCCCGTCGATCGGGGTCTCCATCAGGAAGCCGTTCTTGGCCGCCTGCCGCTTGCGCACGGCCTCCTCCAGGACCTTCTCCAGCTCGCCCGCCCGGGTCAGGTCCGGGACGGCGATCACGTTGGGCGGCGCGGAGTTGCTGAGGTCCTGCCAGACCCCGCCCCAGCTCGTGTAGTAGGCGTAGTAGTGGTTGATCACCGCGAAACCGGTCAGCATCGCCGGCAGGAACGCCGCAGCCCCGGCCAGCAGCTTCAACGGCAGCAGGCGCAGCCACACCACGGCCGCGATGAGCGCGAAGAACGAGATGGCCAGGAACGCGATCGTCCCGGCACCCTGTGGTCCGAAAATGACAAAACCCCCCGGTTGGTGAACCGGGGGGTTCTGACATGCGGTGGATGAGAGATTTGAACTCTCGGATGGGTTGCCCCATCACGCGCTTTCGAGGCGCGCGCGCTCGGCCACTACGCGAATCCACCGTGGGAGAGCCTACCTGAACCTGCGGGTGGAGAAGAACTCGACAAGCGGAGCCGCGCACTCCCCGGCCAGCACCCCCGCGATCACCTCGGGCCGGTGGTTGAGCCGCCGGTCCCGGACGACGTCCCAGAGCGAGCCGACCGCGCCGCCCTTCAGATCGACCGCGCCGTAGACGATCCGGTCGACCCGGGCCTGCACCGCAGCCCCCGCGCACATCGTGCACGGCTCCAGGGTCACCACCAGGGTGCAGCCGGTCAGCCGCCAGGTTCCCCGGGCCTCGGCGGCCCGGCGGAGCGCGAGCACCTCGGCGTGTCCGGTCGGATCGCCGGTCG
>JBDSTJ010000454.1:0-5982 GCA_039928335.1 Streptosporangiaceae bacterium
ACCGGGGCGTGGTCGCCATCCTCGACCCGCGCTTCGTCACCGCCCGCTACGGCAGCTTTCTCAAGGCCTCCCTCCCACCGTTTTGGACCACCACCGACCCTGAGGTCGTCCGGGCCGCGCTCAAACGACTCTCCGGCGAGACCTGACCCGCCCGCCAGGGGTGTCCTCACGCGCGGACACCCCTGGCTCCGGCCGTGGCCGGAGAGTCAGGCGGCCTGGCTGCCGGAGTCCTCGAGGTAGGCGAGGGCCAGGTCCTCCGGAGTGATCCTGATCTTGGCTTCCGAGGGGTGGAGGCCGGTGGCCACCGCGTGCTGGATCAGTTCGGTCATCGTGTAGGCCGGATCGGCGCGGGCCGCGCGGGTCAGGGCGACGTTGGCCAGGCTGCCGTTGCCCAGCACATAGGCCGAGTAGGCGAGCAGGCAGGCCGGTGCGGGCACATAGCGCGGCTCGACCCGGATCAGCACCTCGCGCCAGAAGTCGAGGTGTGGTTGGAGCCGGTCGGGATCGATCCGAACCCAGGCCTCGTCCCGGACCCGCAGCGAGGTCAGCACGATGCCCAGCATCGCGATCTCGCGGTCGGACGGCGGGGGATCGCCCCTGGCGACCCGGCCGGCCATCGCCCGGACCAGCGGAAGGCCCTCGCCGACCAGGTCGAAGACCCGGTCCTCGGCCCAGCGGGTGGCCCCGCGCATCGCCTCCCGGACGGGGCCGTCGAGTGGGGCGACGGTGGCCTCCAGCGACGCGCGGTCGGTGAAGGCGACCCTGCCGTCAACGACCGCCCGCGCGGCCAGTGCCCCGACCTCGACCGGGGTGCCGCCGACCGGGCAACAGGCCTGGTCGGCGCAGAGGTAGGACCAGAACCGGCCGTCCTCGATCCGCAGCGCCTCACGGACCTCGATTCCGTGGACGGCCAGCGCGTCGCGCGTCGCGTCCATCACAGGCGTGACCCTGGCTCCGGGACCGTAACCCGCCAGCAGCACGATCGTGAACTGGTTGCGTGCCAGCACTGTGGCGAGATATTCGCCGGCCGACGCGGCCTGCCCGCTGTGCGGTAAATCGAACCGTAGGGCGCAGGTGCCGCGTGGTCCGCCGCAGCCGATGGCGACCAGGCTGTCAGCGGGGTGGAAACCGAGCAGGTAGGGGATGGCGGAGATGATGTCCTGAGGGGTCCGGATCACCAGGGGCGCCGAACCACTGTGCGCATTGTTCATGGTCAGAGCGTCACACGATGGCAAAAGGGGCGTGGATCTTCCTGTGGATAAACGGGAAACCCCAGGTCAGAGGCGGTCGCGGTCCCTGTTGCGAGCGTTCCATTCGCGCATCCGGGGCGGGTAGCCCATGATCTGCACATCGTAGATCGGCAGGCCGAGGTTGCGCGCCACCTTGCCGATCACCTGAGGTGAGCCGACCCGGCGGCGGGTCCACTCGCCGTCGGCGGCGACCGCCACGGCTGTGGTGTCGGTCGCGAACGTCTCGGGTTCGACGAAGAACTCGACGCCCCGCCGACTCTTGGCGAACTCGATGAGGGCCTCGATGTCGGAGTTCTCGGCCTCCCGGTCGAAGCGGGAGATCGACTGCCCACGATGGCGGCGGAGGCCGAACCGGTCCCAGATCCGCATGAGGAACGTCCTGTGTTCTAGAAGGAGAGAGTTTCCGCAGCACCTTAACGAATCTCCCGGCGGGTCGGGTTCCCGACACTCGGCGACGGGCATGATCACACACGATTCGGACTACGGGGGGTAGTGATGAGACGAGTCGTTCTCGGGTTGACCATCTGCACCATTGCCTCGGGGGCGGCGGCCTGCGGCAACCTGCCCGCCGAGGTCGCGCGCAACGCCGCCGTGGTGCCGGTGCGGGTTCCGGTGGTGACCGAGCCGGAGCCGGAGATCAGGCGCGGACTGCTCCAGAAGAGCGCGCCGGTCGACTGCGGGAAGGCCAAGTGCATCGCTCTCACCTTCGACGACGGGCCGATGGAGGACACCGACCGGCTGCTCCGGATGCTCGCCGAGTACGACGCCAAGGCGACCTTCTTCGTGGTCGGGCAGATGGTCAAGGAGGACCCGTCGATGGTGCGCAAGGAGGTGGCGGGTGGCCACGAGATCGGCAACCACAGCTGGAGCCACGCCAACCTCGCGGTCATGTCGACCAGCGGGATCAGGTCACAGCTCTCCCGTACCCAGGAGGCCGTGGAGAGGGCGGCGGGGGTCACGCCGGTTCTGCTCCGCCCGCCCTACGGGGCGACCAACCGCAACGTGGCCTCGGTGGCCAGGTCGTTCCACATGCCGCAGATCCTCTGGCAGGTCGACCCGGAGGACTGGAAGTACCGCGATTCCAGCACGGTGGCCCGGCGCGTCCTGTCCGGTGCGCACCGGGGCGACGTGGTCCTCATGCACGACATCCACCCGACCACGATCAGCGCGGTCCCCAGGATCCTGGCGTCGCTGGCCGGACAGGGCTACCGGTTCGTGACGGTGTCCGAGCTTTTCGCCGACCGGAAGTTCAAGCCCGGCAGCGCCTACGAGCAAAGGTAGGGGTCGGACCAGGGTTGTCCCCGATGGCGGCGGGCGGCCGTGTCGGCGAGCATCGAAGACATGAATGCCAGTGAGCTGCGTGTCTCCCACGCCGAACGTGAACCCGTCATCGAGCTGCTCCAGCAGGCCTACGCCGAGGGCAGGCTCGACCACGAGGAACTCGACCAGCGAGTGCACCTCGCCATGACCAGCAAGACCTACGGCCAGCTTGCCGTGGTCACCGAGGACCTGGTGGTGGCGGCGCACGGTCGCGAGCCGCGCGGAGGTGCGGCCGAGGAGACCGGTGAGGACAGGATGCTCGCGGGTCTCGCGCACGCCTCCGGGGTCGTCACCTTCTTCATCGGCCCACTGCTGTTCCTGCTGCTCAGCGGGAAGCGTTCGGCCTACGTGCGCCGTCACGCGGTTGAGGCGCTCAACTTCCAGCTGACCCTGCTGCTCGTCACGGTCGTCACGTTCGGCGTCGGCGGGATCCTGTACGCGGTCGCGTGGATCATCGCGAGCATCGCGGCACTCTCGGCGGTGGCCCAGGGCCGGTTCCGCTACCCGGCCACCCTGAGACTCATCAAATGACTTAGCGGACAAACGGAATAATTCGCTCGACGGGAGGTTTAGCAAGGGCGGAAGGTGTTATAGATCGCAGGGGAGGCGCCCATGCCCGTAGTCGATTCTGTCGCGAGCCAGGCCACGCACGAACACGCTGTCACCGCGCTGGGTGAGTCCTACGCCGCGATACCGCCAGGTGCGCCGGTCAGGCTCGCCAAGGCCACGTCGAATCTGTTCCGTTTCCGCGATGCGAGCGCCGGTCCCGGCCTCGACGTCGCGGCGTTCAACCGGGTCCTGTCGGTGGACCCGCACACCCGCACCGCGGTGGTGCAGGGGATGGCGACCTACGAGGACCTGGTCGACGCCACCCTGCAGTACCACCTGATGCCGACGGTCGTCCCGCAGCTCAAGACGATCACCCTGGGCGGTGCGGTCACCGGACTCGGCATCGAGTCCTCCTCGTTCCGCAACGGGCTGCCACACGAGGCCGTGCTGGAGATGCAGATCCTCACCGGGGACGGCCAGATCGTCACCGCCACCCGGGACAACGAGCACAGCGATCTTTTCTTCGGCTTTCCGAACTCCTACGGGACGCTCGGCTATGCGTTGAAGCTCACGATCAGGCTCGATCCGGTCAAGCCGTACGTACGGCTCCGCCACGAGCGGTTCCACGACGCCGCCGCGGCGGCCGAGGCGATCGCCGCGGGAACCGGCGCGGACTTCCTGGACGGGACGGTCTTCGGGCCCGAGGAGATCTATCTGACGACGGGCACCTTCACCGACGAGGCCCCGTACACCTCGGACTACACCGGGCAGAAGATCTACTATCGCTCGGTCCAGGAACGGTCCGCCGACTACCTGACGATCCGCGACTATCTGTGGCGCTGGGACACCGACTGGTTCTGGTGCTCCGGTGCCTTCGGCATGCAGCGCCCGCTGGTGCGGAGACTGTGGCCGGACAGTAAGAAGCGCTCGGACGTCTACCGGCGGCTCGTCGCCTGGGACAAACGGACCGGGGTGACGGCGCGCATCGACCGCTGGACCGGCAGGCCACCGCGCGAGGACGTGATCCAGGACATCGAGGTGCCGGTCTCCCGGCTCCCGGAGTTCCTCGAGTTCTTCCACCGCGAGGTCGGCATGAGCCCGATCTGGCTGTGCCCGCTCAAGGCGCACGAGGACTGGCCGCTCTATCCGCTGCGGACCGACGAGGTCTACGTCAACGTCGGTTTCTGGGGCACGGTGGCCCAGCAACCGGGCAAACTGCCGGACCACTACAACCGGCGCATTGAGCGCACCGTCGCTCAGCTCGGCGGGCACAAGTCGCTGTACTCGACTGCTTTTTACTCTCGAGAAGAGTTCTGGCAGCACTACGACGGAAAGACCTACCAGAGCCTGAAGGAGCGGTATGACTCGGGCAGCAGGCTCTACGACCTCTATGAGAAGTGCGTGAGGGGCACATGACGCTCGCGAAGGTATTCGAGAAGGTCACCGCCGGCGAGAACACGCCGGTGGAGTTCGCGGCCTACGACGGCAGCCGGGCGGGAAGCCCCGGCTCACAGATCCGGATGGAGATCAAGACACCGTACGCGGTGTCCTACCTGGTGCGCTCGCCCGGCCTGCTCGGCCTGGCCCGCGCCTATGTGGCAGGGCACATCGACGTGCACGGTGACATGTACACG
Source organism: Streptosporangiaceae bacterium (assembly GCA_039928335.1). Classification (GTDB taxonomy): domain Bacteria; phylum Actinomycetota; class Actinomycetes; order Streptosporangiales; family Streptosporangiaceae; genus Actinocorallia. Next base: position 4,754 of record JBDSTJ010000454.1, read on the forward strand.
GCGCTCACCACCCTGTCGGAGACGCTCAAGGGCCTGACCCTGGCTGACCGGCTGCGTGTCGCCGCGAGCGTCGCAGACGACCCATTGCTGCGCGCCGCCGCCGCCACCAGGGTCAAGCCGCCGGCCCAGGAGGTACGGCCCGGACGGTTCTTCCGTCACTCCAAGCAGCGCGACGCCGAGGCGATCAGCCACCACTACGACGTGTCCAACAAGTTCTACGCCTGGGTGCTCGGCCCGTCCATGGCCTACACCTGCGCGGTCTACGAGCGGCCCGAAGCCACGCTCGAGGAGGCGCAGTACGCCAAGTTCGACCTGGTGGCGCGCAAGCTGGGTCTCGAACCCGGCATGAAGCTGCTGGACGTCGGCTGCGGCTGGGGTGGGATGGTCCTGCACGCGGCGAAGGAATACCGCGTCAGGGCGCTGGGCGTCACCCTGTCGCAGCAGCAGGCCGAGTGGGCGCAGAAGGCCATTGCGGCCGCTGGGCTCAGCGATCTCGCCGAGGTCCGGTTCATGGACTACCGGGACGTGCCGGAGGCCGGGTTCGACGCGGTCAGCTCGATCGGGCTCACCGAGCACATCGGCCAGGCCAACGTGCCCGCCTACTTCTCCTTCCTGCACCGCAAGCTCAAGCCGGGCGGGCGGATGCTCAACCACAGCATCACCCGACCCGACAACACCCAGGCGTCGATCAAGCACGAGGGTTTCATCAACCGTTATGTGTTCCCCGACGGTGAACTCGAGGGTCCGGGCTTCCTGCTGTCGCAGATGCACGACAACGGCTTCGAGGTGCGGCACGAGGAGAACCTTCGCGAGCACTACGCGATGACCCTGCGCGACTGGTCCCGCAACCTCGACGACAACTGGGACGACGCGGTCACCGAGGTCGGCGAGGCTACCGCCCGGGTGTGGCGGCTCTACATGGCCGGCTGCCGGCTCGGGTTCGACCGCAACTTCATCCAGCTGCACCAGGTGCTCGGGGTCAAGCTGCCGCCCTCGGGGAAGTCCGGGATGCCGCTGCGGTCCGGCTGGGGCAGCTGAGCCTGAGCCGACGGTCCCTGACGGGGTCCTGCCCAGGACCCCGTCAGCAGGCTTCGGGAGTGGTCCCGCAGTCTCCAGGTCCAACGCTCAGAGCTTGGTGAAGGTGCCCAGCAGCTGGTCGGTCGCCGCCGGAATCCGCCCGTCCCGGGAGGTGACGGTGAGGATGCAGGTCTTGCCTGCCACCGGGATCT
>JBDSTJ010000455.1:0-10232 GCA_039928335.1 Streptosporangiaceae bacterium
AGCGCAGTCAGCTCGTGGGGGGTCAGCGCGAACTCATCGGGTACCGCCGCGGCCGCCAGCTCGGCCCGGCCGTGCACGGTGGGCTTGCCGAGCACGACCAGGTCAGGCAGCACTCCCGCGGGCAGCGGAGCGGCCTCGGCCTCGATCAGTTTCCCGTAGGAGGCGGCGCTGCGGCGGACCGTCTGCGCCGCGTTGTTGATCAGAATGTCGAGCGGGCCCTCGGCGCTGACCGAGTCGGCGAGCGCGACGACCTGGGCGGGGTCCCGCAGGTCGATGCCGACGATCTTGAGCCGGTGGATCCAGTCGGCGCTGTCGGGCATCTCGGTGAACCGGCGGACCGCGTCGTTGGGGAACCGGGTGGTGATCGTGGTGTGCGCGCCGTCGCGCAGCAGCCGCAGCGCGATGTACATGCCGATCTTGGCCCGCCCGCCGGTCAGCAGCGCACGCCGCCCGGACAGGTCGGTGCGCGCGTCCCGCCGCCCCCGGTTGCGCACCGCGCAGTCCGGACAGAGCTGGTGGTAGAACGAGTCGACCTGCTGGTAGCGCACCTTGCAGACGTAACAGGCCCGCGCCTTGATGAGCGTCCCGGCGGAGCCGCTCTCCACGCCGGAGGAGAGCAGGTTGCCCTGGGTCTCATCATCGATCCGCCCGATCGCCCCGGTCGCGGTCGCGTTGGTGACGGCCGCGTCATTGGCGAGGATCGCGTCGCGCACGTCCTTGCGGCGCAGCCTCTTGACGGTCTTGAACAGCTTCCCGACGGCCCGCCGCACCTGCTCGGAGTCCGGGTGCTCGACGTCGAGCGCCTCGACCTCGGCCAGCACACTCAGAAAGATCTCCATGCGCGCCGGGTCGATCCCCGTCGCCACCTGCTCGTCCACGCCCGCCGTCATGACTCCCCATCTCCCGCTGCAACCTGGGAACTGTACTCAAGCCCCAGGCCAACACCAAACCAGAAGACAAGATCAGCCGACGCTCACTGCCTGCAGTTCTTCACCCTCGCCAGGAACACGGCGAACTCACGCCGCCCCAGCGTCAGACTACCGACACCGGGGTGCTTGGAGTCCCGCAGGCCAACGGAGCCGGGAAGCTTGGCCAGTTCCACGCAGTCGCCCTGTTGGGCGCCGCTGTAGCTGGACTTCCGCCAGATTGGCGTGCTCATGTCATGGCCTCCATGATTTCCCCGACCAGTACACGACTCTGATCTTCGTCCAATGCTCTGTTTGAGATGCGGTCATACCTCAACAAAAGTCCTCGCACCTCCGAGGCCGAAGGTACCAGCCGCCCGCCTCCGGGTGATTCGGTATAAGCGACGTCACCACCGGGCATGGTCATCACCTTGAAGCTGCCATCCACACCGGCGTGCGCTCCCGAGCGTCGCGCGATAACCCGCAGACCGACGTTGGGGTTCTCGGTGATTTCGAGAAGGTAAGCGAGCTGCTTACGCATTACCTCAGGGCCACCCACCGGAGTGTCCAGGACATGCTCAGGAACGATGGCCCACATCACTGGCGATGGATCCCGGAGCAGCACGACCCGCCTGGCCATACGTTCCTCGACCATGGCATCAATGTTCGGCGATCCCATGGACAGCGCGAGCGCCCTCGCGTACTCGGGAATCTGAAGTAGGCCAGGGATCGTAAGGCCTTGGAAAGTGCGGATAGCGAGCGCGACCGCCTCGATACTCAGGTGCTGACTGTGCCAGTTCGGGTCGTGTCCCTTCGAGGCGTACCAGTGCATCGTGAGGAAAAGGTCGCCGGTACGCCATACCTCGTCAAGGATCATGGCCTCCTTCTCATCCAGGTGCTCCTGATTGTTCTCGATCCTGGAAATGCTCGCGATCCCACAGGTCAGGAGCTTGGCGACGGCCGACTGCGACATGCCTTTCTGCTCCCGCATGAACCGCAGGTGGACGCCCATCCAGGCCCACATCGAGACCTTCGGGTCCGGCAGGTCGTTGGCTCGCATCGGTGATCTCCACTCTTTCCAAGCATTTCCAAACCCTCCACGAATGAAGGAACGTGTCGACAACAGAACACAAGATGTCACTACGCGAACACCGAGGCAGAACGGAATGGGCATGAGTCAGCAAGTGGCAGGAGACGCGGGGCCTGCGGCGCTGCGGCGGGTGACGATCACGGTGCGGCATGGCGAGGACCTGGCGGAGCATCGCAGGCAGCTCACCGAGGCGGCGGTGCTGTGGGGTCGGGCGGACATCGCCGACGACGTGTGCCTGGTGGCAATGGAGCTGGGCACCAACGCGCTGCGGCACGGCGAGGGCGATCCGACGATCACGCTCATCAAGGAGAACGACGGCATCCTCGTCTCCGTGTGGGACGCCTCCCCCACGCTCCCCCGCGTGAGGGAGGCGTCCCTGGACGACGAGGGCGGCCGGGGCCTGGCGATCGTGGCCGGCCTCGCCCGGGAGTATGACTGGCAGGTCCTGCCCAGCGGCGGAAAGACAGTGTGTGCCTACCTGTGACGGTCCCGCCCGGATCTCCTTCGCCGCCGCCCACCTCAGGGAATCCCCGGGGGGCGCTCGGGACCATGGCGCGGATCGACTGTCGCTAGGCTGGACGCCATGTCGCCTGCGAAGCCCAGTTCCGGTGTTCAGTCCGTGGAGCGCGTCATCGAGCTCCACCAAGGATGAAACACGTGAACCACCGGCCTGCGCGGGCGGTACCTGAGGGTTTCCGGGTGTTCATGGCGACCGAGGTCGGCAGCACCAGCGTGCTGCTGGCCGCGACGCTCGCCGGCCTGCTGTGGGCGAACTCACCCTGGGCGGACTCCTACGAGACGTTCTGGCACACGCCGCTGGCGCTGACCCTGGGTGACAGCTCGTTCTCCCTGGATCTCAAGGACTGGGTCAACGACGGGCTGATGACGCTGTTCTTCTTCGTCATCGGCCTGGAGATCAGTCGCGAGGTGGTCGTCGGGCAGCTCCGCGACCGCCGCCTGATCATGGTTCCTGCGATCGCCGCGCTCGGCGGCATGATCGTGCCTGCCCTGATCTATCTGGCGATCAACCAGGGCGGGGTCGGCGCGCGCGGCTGGGGCATCCCCCTGGCCAGTGACACCGCGTTCGTGCTCGGACTGCTGGCGGTGGTCGGCGCGCGCTGCGCCGAGCCGTTGCGGGCCTATCTGCTCACCCTGGCCGTCGTCGACGACGTGGGCGCGATCCTGGTCGTCGCGATCTTCTACACCCACGGCTTCTCGCCGGCCGCCCTGATCATCGCGATCGTGCTGCTGGCCTCGATCATGGGTCTGCGCTGGCTGCGGATCTGGCGGGCCCCGGCGTATGTGATCCTCGGCTTCGGACTGTGGCTGGCCACGCTCAAGAGCGGTGTGCACCCGACCCTGGTCGGCATCGCCCTGGGCGTGCTGGTCAACGTCTACGCCCCGAGTGACCACAAGATCCTTCGGGCCGGCGAGCTGGTCAACGCGATGGCCAACGACCCGACGCCCGAGCTGGCCCGGGATGCCTCCCGCAGCGTGCGGGCCGTGGTGTCGGTCAACGAACGCCTGCAGCTGCTGATGCACCCCTGGACGGGGTATGTGATCGTCCCTCTGTTCGCCGTGGCCAATGCGGGCGTGCGGCTGACCGGGGACACCCTGCGGGCGGCGGCCACCTCACCGAATCACCCTGGGCATCATGGCTGCCCTGGTCTTCGGCAAGTTCCTCGGGATCTGCCTGGGCACCTGGCTGCCGCTGCGGCTCAACCTCGGTGACCTGCCCGGCAACCTGGTGTGGGGGCAGCTGTTCGGCGGCGCCGCGGTGTCCGGGATCGGGTTCACCGTCTCGCTGTTCATCACCGACCTGGCCTTCGAGGATCCGGCCCTGCAGAGCCAGGCCAAGATCGGGATCATCGCCGGGTCACTGATCGCCGCCGGCGCCGGCTGGCTGGTCTTCAAGATGGCCTGGGACCGCGGCTCGGTCTGCGCTCCACCGGTCCAGCCGGGCGAGCCCGCGCCCTACGCGGGCCCGCTGCTCGACCCGGTGACCGCCGACGACCATGTCCTCGGGTCCGAGGACGCGCCGGTGACGCTGATCGAGTACGGCGACTTCGAGTGCCCCTACTGCGGCAGGGCCGAGAACGTCCTGGCCGAACTGCGGGAGGTCTACGGGGACCGGCTGCGGCAGGTCTTCCGGCACTTCCCGCTGCGGCAGCTGCACCCGCACGCGATCGCGGCGGCGCTGGTCGCCGAGAGCGCCGCCGACGCCGGACGGTTCTGGGAGATGCACGACCTGCTGTTCCGCAACCAGCTCAACCTGACCGACGCCGACCTGGCCCGCTATGCCGAGGAACTCGGTGTCAGCCCCTGGGCCGACCTGGCCCTGCACCGGGAACGCCTCGAGGCCAGCCTGGCGTCGGGCCTGCGCAACGGGGTCCGCGGTACGCCGTCGTTCTTCGTCAACGGGGTCCGCCACGAGGGGGCACACGATCTCCGGTCGTTCCGTGCCGCGATCGAGGCGGAACTGGCCAGGCTGGACGCCCGGTCGGTCTAGCGTTCGGCGGTCCGCATGCTCCCACCGGTCTGGTCCAGCAGCTTCCGCAGGTCCGCCTCGGTCGTGCTCTCGCAGCCGAGGCGGTTGCCGGTCCGGTCGCCGTGGTCGTCGCTGGAACCGGTGACCGCCAGGCCGAGGGCGGCGGCCAGGGCGCGCAGCCGCACCCGGTCCGGCCCGGCGTGGTCGGGGTGGTCGGCCTCGATCCCGGCGAGCCCGGCGGCGGCCAGCTCCTCGATCAGATCGTCGTCGAAGGAGTAGCCCCGCCGGCCCAGCGCCCGGGGGTGGGCGAGCACGGCGGCCCCGCCCGCCCCATTGATCAGCCGGACGGCCCGCACCGGGTCGGCCGCGTACCGGGTGACGTGGGCGCGGCCACCCTGGGCGAGCCACCGGTCGGAGAACGCCACGGCGCGGTCGGCGACCGCGCCGACCGCGATCAGGGCGTCGGCCAGGTGCGGGCGGCCGATCTCACCGTCCCCGGCGAAGCCCCGCACCAGATCCATCGTGACGTCCGCGCCGAGCTGCCGGAGCCGGACGACCGAGGCCTCGGCCCGATCGGCCCGTGCCGCGCGGATCCGGTCCAGCTCCGCGCTCAGCTCCGCTTCCGCCGGGTCGAACAGGTAGCCCAGCAGGTGCAGGCTCCGGCCGTCGTGCTGGCAGGACAACTCCATGCCCGGTACCAGGGACAGCCCGGGAGGAAGCGCGGCCGACGCCTCGTCCCACCCCGCGACCGTGTCATGGTCGGTGAGCGCGAGGACCTCTACCCCCGCGGCCGCGGCCCGCGCGACCACCTCGGCGGGCGCATGGGTTCCGTCCGAGGCGGCGCTGTGCGCGTGGAGGTCGATGGTCACGGGTCGATCCTGGCATCGGAGGTCGCCCGAAGCCAGGATCGTGTCGTAGGCCGAGTCCCGCCAGCGCCTGCAGCGCCCATTCGGGGTGGGCCATGCCGCCGGGCGTGGGCTGGGGGCGGTTGAGCGAGATCGCCGGGGCGAGCCACGGATGCCTCTCAAAGCACAATGAGCAGTTCGTCCTTGCCGCGCACATCTACCAGAGCGTGCTCGACCGCCTCTGCCGAGCGGGCTCAGGCCCGCTTGACCCCGGCTCCCACCAGGCCGGCGAACCGCTCGGTGGTGGGGTACTCCTCCACCGGGTGCCAGTCCGCCGGGCCGACCAGGCCGGGTTCCAGCAGTTCGAAGCCGTCGAAGAAGGTGAGGATCTCCGCCCGGCTGCGGGCACCGAGCCGGGCGCTGGCACCCTGGTAGATCTGCTCGGTCTGGGCCATCTTCTCCGGGAACTCGTCCTTGGCCAGGTGCGAGAGGATCAGCCAGCTGCCGGGGGCCAGTGCGTCCCGGTAGGTCCCGACCAGCCCGGCCGGGTCCTGCGCGTCGTCGACGAAGTGCAGGACGGACACGAACAGGATCGCCACCGGCTCGCTGAGGTTGAGGAGCGCGGTGACGCCGGGGTGTTCGAGGATCTTCTGCGGTTCGCGCAGGTCGGCCTGGACGAAGCCGGTGTTGGCCGAGTTGGCGAGCAGCGCGTGCCCGTGCGTGGCCACCGCCGGGTCGTAGTCGACGTACAGGACCCGCGCGTCCGGGCCGACGGCCTCGTGCACGTTCTCCTGCGTCGGCAGGCCCGAACCCAGGTCGAGGAACTGACGCACGCCCGACGCCGCAGCCAGCCGGACGGCGCGGCCCAGGAAGGCCCGGTTGAGGCGGACGCCGCGCAGCACCTTGCCGCCGGAGATCTCCACGATCTCGTCGGCGCTCCGGCGGTCGGCCGCGAAGTGGTCCTTGCCGCCGAGCCAGTAGTCGTACATCCGCGCGATGTTCGGGACGTCGTGCGTCATGGCCTCTCCGGGAGATCGTCTACCAACATCCACCATTATGGCCGCCGATGCACCGAAACCGCGTAGGCCCCGCCGTCGTAGACCGCACCGTCCCAGGTGGCCAGCCGCTCGACCGGGACCAGGCCCGCGGCCGCGCAGAACGCGTCGTAGCCGGTGAGGGTCACGCTGGGCTCGACCGGCAGGTGCGCGCGGTCCAGGCCGAAGCCCGAGACGAGCAGGCCACCGGGGCGCAGGGCGGCGGCCAGACGGATCACGGTGCCGGCCTCGGTGCCGGGGGTGAGCAGCGGGATGACGTTGCCCGCGGCGACCACGAGGTCGAAGTCCGGGCCGAGGTCGAGGTCGGCGAGGTCGGTCTCGATCCAGACCTGGTCGGGCGCGGCACGGCGGGCCTCGGCGAGCATCGAGGCGTCCAGGTCGGCCCCGACGCAGTCATAGCCGAGTTCGGCCAGGCGGATGGCGACCCGGCCGGTGCCGCAGCCGGCGTCGAGGACCCGCGAGCCAGGCGGGACCAGGGCGGCGCACAGCGCGGCCTCACCGTGCAGGTCCTGGCCGGCGGCGGCCAGCGCGGCAAATCTGGCGGCGTAGCCTGCGCCGCCCCCGCCCCCGGTCAGCTCGTCCCAGCGGCTCATCATGCCCTGATCCTAGGGGCCGGGCCGGCCTGCGGTGTCGACCGGCGACCTGCCTCGGCCAGCGTGCGGCCCCACCCCCTAAAGTAAGGACCAACTTACTTCGAGGAGTCCGGATGAGGACCACGGCAGCCGTGCTGACCGCGCCAGGCAGCCCGTTCGAGCTCCGTGAGCGCGAGCTCGGCGCGCCCGGACCCGGCGAGGTGCTCGTGCGCCTGGTCGCGACGGGTGTCTGCCACACCGACCTGGTCACCGCCGCCTCCGGCGGTCCAGCCGAGGTGCTCGGGCACGAGGGTGCGGGCGTCGTCGAGGCGCTCGGCGGCGGGGTCACCGCGGTCGAACGCGGCGACCATGTGATCCTCAGTTTCGCCTGGTGCGGGGCCTGCGCCAACTGCGAACGGGACCGCATGGCCTACTGCGAGGACTTCCTGCGGCTCAACTACTACGGCCCCCGCTTCTTCGGCCAGTCCTCCTTCGCCACCCACACCGTCACCTCCGAACGCAACCTGGTCCGGGTCGGTCAGGACCTGCCGCTGGAGCTGCTGGCCCCGTTCGGCTGCGGCGTCCAGACCGGGGCCGGCCTGATCCTCAACGTGCTCAAGCCCGAGGCCGGCTCCACGATCGCGGTCTTCGCCCTCGGCGCGGTCGGGTTGAGCGCCGTCATGGCCGCCAGGATCGCGGGCTGCGACCGGATCGTGGCGGTCGACCCGAACCCCGAGCGCCGCGCGCTCGCCCTCGACCTCGGCGCGACCGAGGCCGTCGCCCCCGCGCAGGCCCCCGTCAACGCGCTGGACTACTCGGTCGAGTGCATCGGCCACGCCGAGGTCGTGCAGGCGGCCGTCCGGTCGCTGGCCAAGCCCGGCATGTGCGTCACCGCCGGGTTCCAGGGTGTCAAGAACCCCGTCGAACTCGACCAGGTGCAGCTCATGAACGGCCGGGGCATCCGCGGCTCGATCGAGGGCGACTCGATCCCGCAGCGGTTCATCCCCCAGCTCATCCGCTACTACCGGCAGGGCCGCCTGCCCGTCGACCGGCTGATCCGGACCTTTCCCTTCGCCGAGATCAACGAGGCGGCCGCGGCGGCCCGCCGCGGTGAGGTCGTGAAGCCCGTCCTGGTCTTCTGACCAGGGCCGGACCGCTACTCGACCGTCACGCTCTTGGCGAGGTTGCGGGGCTTGTCGATGTCGTGGCCGAGCGCACGGGCCGCGTGGTAGGCCAGCAGCTGCAGCGGGATCGTCATCAGGATCGGGTCCAGCTCGGGCTCGTTCTTGGGAATCAGCACCACGTCGGTGGTCAGCCTGGGGTCGGGCGCGGTGTGGGCGATCGCGACCACCCGGCCCTGCCTGGCCCGGATCGCGCCGAGGGTGCTCAGGTTCTTGTCCAGCAGCTCGTCGTCGGGCACGAGCGCGACCGTCGGCAGCTCCGGGCAGACCAGTGCCAGCGGACCGTGCTTGAGCTCGCTCGCCGGATAGGCCTCGGCGTGGATGTAGGAGATCTCCTTGAGCTTCTGGGCCCCTTCGCGGGCGACCGGGAAGCCCCGGACCCGGCCCACGAAGAACATGCCCTCATACCGGGACAGGTCCCGGGCCAGGGCGGCGATCTCGTCCTCCTTGGCGAGGATCTCCCGGATCTGGTCGGGCAGCGCGCGCAGCCCGGCGGAGATCCGCTGTCCCTCCGACGGCGACAGGTCCCTGATCCGGCCCATGTAGAGCGCGAGCAGCGCGAACACGACCGTGGTCGACAGGTAGGCCTTGGTCGAGGCGACCGAGGTCTCCGGCCCCGCATGCAGGTAGATCCCGCCGTCGCACTCCCGGGCGATGGCGCTGCCGACCACGTTGACCAGGCCCAGGACCCGGCCGCCCTTACGGCGTACCTCCTGCACGGCCGCGAGGGTGTCGTAGGTCTCCCCCGACTGGCTCACCGCGATGTAGAGCGTGTCGGGTTCGACGACCGGATTGCGGTAGCGGAACTCCGAGGCGGGCTCGGCGTCGGCCGGGATGCGGGCCAGACTCTCGATGAGCTGCGCGCCGACCTGCCCGGCATAGTACGCCGACCCGCAGCCGATGATCTTGACGCGCCTGATCGCGCGGGACTCCCGGGCGTCCAGGTTGAGCCCGCCGAAGTGCGCGGTGTGGAAGCGCAGGTCGAGCCGGCCGCTCAGGGCCCGCTCGACCGCCTCGGGCTGCTCGTGGATCTCCTTGGACATGAAGTCGTCGAATCCGGTCGCGTCGTAGGACTCCGGCTCGGCCTCGATCCGCGACGGCTGCTTGTCGGTGCTCTGCAGATCAAGGGTGAAGGTCCGGTACCCGTCGGCCCGCACGACCGCCAGCTCGCCGTCGTCCAGGTGCACGACCTGCCGGGTGTACCCCACCAGCGCGGCCACGTCGGAGGCGGCGTACATCTCCCTCTCGCCGATGCCCAGCACGACCGGGCTGCCGTTGCGGGCCAGGACGACCAGGTCGGGGCGGGCCGAGTCGATCACGGCGATGCCGTAGGTGCCGACGACCCGGGTGAGCGCCTGCCGGACGGCCTCCTCCAGGGCGGCCTCGCCGGAGCGGTCGATCAGGTGGGCCAGCACCTCCGAGTCGGTCTCGGAGGTGAACTCCACTCCCTCGGCGACGAGCTTGGCGCGCAGTTCGGCGGCGTTCTCGATGATCCCGTTGTGGACCACCGCGACCGAGCCGGACACGTGCGGGTGGGAGTTGGCGTCGCTCGGCTCACCGTGGGTGGCCCAACGGGTGTGCCCGATGCCCGGGGAGCCCTTGAACCGGGTCGGCAGCAGGGCGACGCACTCGGCGACCCGGCCATTGGCCTTGCGCACCTTGAGCTCGCCGCCCCTGCCGACCACCGCGACCCCGGCGGAGTCATAGCCCCGGTACTCCAGCCGCTGCAGCCCCTCCACCAGGATCGGGACGGCGTCACGCGGGCCGATGTAGGCGACGATTCCACACACGGTAGGACTCCTAGCCGGGCCTGTTCAGCCATAGACGATGCGGCGCAGCTGGCGTAGCGACAGCTCGGGCGGGGCGACCCGCCGGAGCGGCAGCTCGGCCGCGATCCGATGGAAACTCTGGTCGTTGGTCAGTCCCCGCGACTGCAGTTCTCCGTGCCGGCGGCGAACATACGCCTCGGCCGGCTCGTCGAAGTACCCGAGGACGTCGGCGATCACCCGCGCCGCCTCTCCCGGACTGAGCGGGCTGGTCCGGGTCAGGTGTGCGACGAGTTCCTCGTGGGGATGCGACACACGAAGAGTCTGCCC
>JBDSTJ010000456.1:0-6845 GCA_039928335.1 Streptosporangiaceae bacterium
GCTGGTGCCGCCGGCGATGCCGATCTCGATGCCGGTCAGACCCCCGGTCGAGGCGAAGACAGCGATCATGAGCAGCAGACCCAGGCCGTTGACGCCGAAGGAGGCGGCACGGGCGGTGCCGCGGCGGTCCGCGCCCTCGGACCTGACCAGGTCCAGGACGTAGCCCTGCCAGTCCCGGACCGCGAGCTCCGACCGGGAACGGAGGTCGGGTGCGGCACGCCCCAATCTGCCCGCAGTGGCCACGCCCGCGCGTTCCAGCAGGTCACGGCCGGACGGGGTGGCGAGCCAGGCCTCCACCGCGCGCTCGGCCGATCCGTCCGCGACGGCCCGGATCAGCGACTCGACGCCGCTCTCCAGGGCGGTGCGCAGCTCCCGGTCGGTGGCCGGGCGGCCGCGCAGCGCGCCGGTGATCCGGTCGCGGAGCCGGCCGATACGCGATTCGAGGTTGCGCATGAGGTCGCCGGTCCCGATGAAGTCCTGCCAGCGGGCGAGCACCTCACCGCGCAGCAGGGTGCCGTCGCGCATGCCCTCGTCGAACGCGGTCATCCCCGACTCGTAGCTCTTGGCGGCCAGCGCGCGCAGCTCCGCCGCGCCGAGCCGTTGCCGGTCCGCCGCCTCTGCCAGTGCCGGGACACGCACGTTCAGGCTGTCGAGCGCGCCCGCCAGCGTCCGCCGGACCACCTCGGCTCTGGACCGTGAGTCGGCCGAGAGGCCGCCCAGCCACTGTCTGATCGGCTGGACGGTGTCGGCGGGAAGCCGGGTGTTCTCGGTGGGCAGGGCCAGCTCGGGGACGACGAAGAGCGGGGTGCCGGCCAGCCCGTTCTCGGCCAGCAGCCGGGTCAGGTCCCGGGTGACCGGTTCGAGGGCCTCCTTGGGCATCCGCTGCAGGATGACGGCGAGTGCGGTGCTTCGCTCGTGCGCGGTGCGCAGGAACCCCCAGGGCACCTCGTCGGCGTACCGCGCGGCGGTGGTCACAAAGAGCCAGAGGTCGGCGGCGGCCAGCAGCTGGGTGGCCAGCTCGCGGTTGGCGCTGACGACCGAGTCGATGTCGGGTGCGTCGAGCAGGGCCAGGCCGGCCGGCACGGCGTCGGTCACCACGACCTTGAGCGAGCCGGCCTCGCCCCGGCCGGCTCCGGTGGACCGGGGCAGGCCCGGGAGCACCCGGGCGGCGACGAACCAGCCGGCGTCTGCGGGGTTGGTGACCAGGGTGGGCGAGAGCGTGGTCGGGCGCAGCACCCCCGCCTCGGTCACGTCTGCTCCGGTCAGTGAGTTGACCAGGGTGGACTTGCCCGCCCCGGTCGAGCCACCGACGACCGCGAGGAGCGGTGCGTCGATCGCGGCCAGGCGCGGCAGCAGGTAGTCGTCGAGCTGGCCGACGAGCTCCTTGAGAGAACGCCGGTCCGCGGCGACGTCGCCGATTGCCAGCGGGAAGAGATCGTGGTCGAGCTGACGCCGCAACTCGAGCAGGGCCGCCGACAGTCCATCGGGCATACGCCCGACCTTCCCACAGACCGGGCTTTCCAACATCGGGACGCGGCCGACTTTGCCCGCCCCTGGTCACCGGTGCCGGACTCGATTCCGTCGCGGGCCTGGCGGGTCACGACCACGGGCATCCTGCCGGACGCCGAAGGCGGGACCGTCAGCCGATGACGCTCACGCACAGGAACCGGAGGAGGTGGTGGAGCAACAGCCCGAAGCCCGAGAAGGCCGCGATGCCGGCCAGCCAGCGGTCCACCGGGTGGTACTTGCTTCCCCGGTAGTCGCGGCCGGCCGGGTCGAGCACGGGCACCCTGAGCAGCAGCGCGACCACAGAGAACGCCAGGGCGCAGCTGAGCGTGGCCCCCAGGTGGGCCACTACCAGGTCCGACACGTTCACGACGATCCTCCCCTGCGAACGACGTGGGGTAAATGTGAATGATCCTCAATTTACGCGCTGTCCACTCGCATCACGGTCATCACCTGGTCATGTGTTGGGCAAGTCCCGATTCACCCGTGGCCACCGGGGTAGAGTCAGCTGATGAGAGTGATCGCCATCTCGGACACGCACGGCCCGCGACGCTGGCGCGGCTGTCCGCCCCGGGTCGCCGAACACCTGGTGGGTGCGGATCTCATCCTGCATGCCGGTGACGTCTGCACGCCCGCCGTCCTCGACGAACTGAGCACCTACGCGCCGGTACGGGCGGTACGCGGGAACAACGACGGGCCCGACATCGTCGCGTGGGGCGCACCGGACGAACTCGAACTCGACCTCGACGGCCTACCGATCGCGATGATCCACGACAGCGGCCGGGCGACGGGGCGCACCGCCCGCATGCGTCTCCGGTTTCCCGCCGCCGCCCTGGTCGTCTTCGGCCACTCCCACATCCCGCTGGACCAGACCGGCGATGGCATACGCGTCTTCAACCCCGGCTCACCCACGGACCGCCGCAGCCGGCCCCACGGCACCCTCGGTGAACTCGTCATCGAGAACGGCACCCTCATCAGGGCCGATATCGTCAACGTGACCTAGCTAGCCGGTCGAAATTCACGAGCCGCTGTAGAAGGAGTCCGAATAGCCTTCGTAGTGGTAGGCGGTGGCGGGCACGAAGATCCGGTAGTCGTAGTCCGGGTAGAGGAGCCAGCTCACGTTGCCGTCCTCGTCGGTCTTCTTGCAGGAACGGTTCGCAAAGCCGTCGCCGTCATCCCGCTGCAGGCAGACCTTGATGAAACGCAGCCTCGCCCGGTCGCCGTAGGAGTCGACCCGGTACACCCAGACATTGATGCCCTGGAAGCCCTCGTCCCGGTACCAGCTGACATCCGTATGGGCCTCGTATTTGGCTGCGGATCCCGCCAGTACCGGGCCGGCCGTTCCCAGGACGGCGACGCTTGCGAACACCAGGCACAGAATTCTCTTCATGTTCAGGTCCCCCTTCATTCAGGAACGGACCTTCGCACTCAGATTATTCGACCCTTCCAAAAACCCCTTATTTCGTGAGCGCCGCGAGGGTGGGGTTGATGTTGCCGACCTGGTAGTTGCGGATGCGGACGACCAGGTCGAGGGTGGCCTTGTTGGAGCCGGCCGGGCTCGGCAGGCCGATCACCGCGTTGATCAGGCCGGTGAAGAGGCCGCAGCCGGTGGCGGCGGGGACCCCGAAGGTGCTGTCGCCGATCCCGGCGCGGATCACCGGGACGGAGCCGAACAGCTGGATGCGGGGGTCGGTGAGGGTCGGCTTGATCGAGATCGGGTCGGCGTCGCTGCCGACGTAGCACTTGGACCCCACCAGCGGGTGGACCACGTGCACCTTCAGCGGCAGCGAGGTGGGGATGGGGCCGGTACCGGGGAGGTCCCCGGCCTGCTCGATCGTGATCTCCAGCGAGCCGAGACCGGGGATCGTGAAGCCCGCCGGCGCCTTGGCAGCGGTGGTGCCGCCGGAGCCGCCGCCGATTGTGGTGATCTTTCCGTCCAGGAGGCCGATGGCGGTGTTGATCCGCAGCGGGGAGATCTGCTGGTCGATGTTGCCCAGCTTGAACTCGCCGCCCACGATGTTCAGCGAGACGCACGCCCACAGCAGCCTGCTGGCGTTCGTCGGCAGCGTGGGGCAGGCCGCGAAGTCGGCGTCGGTCGGCTGGTAGTCGGCGGCCACCGCCTGCTCCGCGGGCAGGACCAGGGACGCGGCGGCGGCGGTCACGACCACGCCGCGGAGGAGCAGGGACTTCACGGGGACTCCTGGATGGTGCCGAAGGGGAGCCCGAGCATAGAAGGGATCAAGGAACCAGGGAATGCCCCCGGGACAGAAGAAATCAATCAGTACCGCTCACGATGAGCGCTAGACGCTCCAGTTCGACTCGGTGAGCGTCCTGACGGCGGCGGGCTCGCCCTCCAAGCGCACCCGGGCGACATCAGTGCGGCCGGCCACCCAGAGCGCGAGTTCACTCGCGGGTCCGTGGACGCTGACGGAGCCGGAGCCTTTGGTGACCGTCCTGCGCCGACCGTCGGGCGCCACGAGCGACACTCCCACCGCCAGCTTCCGGAGCATGAGACGGGCAGCACCGAGCCGCTGCCACAGAAGGTCCTCCAGGGCCGGGGTCAGCGTGCGTGGCTCCCAGTCCGGTCGGGCCCGGCGGACGTCCTCGTGGTGCACGAAGTACTCGATCAGGTTGACCTTCTCCTCGACGCCGGGCAGTGCGAGCGGCGAGTACTTCGGCGGCCCGTTGCGGATCCGCTCGACCAGCCGCTCGAAGCCGCTGGTGTCCCTGGCGTTGAGCCGGACCTTCTCGCTGTGGCCGTGCAGGGCCGGGATCAGCAGGCCGGGTGCGGTGTCGGGCCGGTACTCCCGGACGACGAGGTGGGCGGCGAGGTCTGCGGTGGTCCAGCCCTCGCACCGGGTCGGCGCTGCGGGGCCGAGTTCGGTGAGGAGATCGGCGAGCAGGAGGCGCTCGGTCCGTGCGGCCTTCATTCGGGTCCCCCGGTCAGGATCAGCAGATCGTCGCGCTGGACGGCCTCCAGGGAGAGCGTCTTGTAGCCGGTCTTGTCGAACAGGACCGTGACCCGGTCGGGTTCGACGCTCATGACCGTACCCGCACCCCAGGAGGCGTGCACCACCTCGGCCTGCACGGGGAAGGGACCGTCGTCGGCGGGTTCGACGGTCCCGGAGGTGCCTTCACGGCAGCTGCTGCAGTTCCCGCACGCGTTGGGGAACGGCTCGCCGAAGTACTCCAGCAGGTAGCGGCGACGGCATCCGGTGGTCTCGGCATAGCCGCGCATCATGTCGATCCGGGAATCGTCGACCCGGCGGCGGCTCTCGTCGAGCCTCACCGCCTCGGAGACCGCCTCGGCGGGAACCGGGCCGTCTGCCGCGTAGCGCAGGTCGCCGGCCCCGGTCACCTCGATCGCCTCGGTACGCTGCAGCAGATTCACCAGCCCCGTCAGTTTCGAGGAACCAACCTGCACGGCGTCCCGCAGGGCGCGCGGCTTGATCGTGCCGCCGTGCTCGTGGACGAGCGTCGCGACCTGGAGGAGCTTCTCCTCGTCGACCTTGCCGCCGGCGAAGAACCGGCGGAGCCCCAGGTCCTCGGAGCGGTAGTACAGGACCGCCTCGGCGGGCTCACCGTCGCGGCCGGCCCTGCCGATCTCCTGGTAGTAGGAGTCCGGCGACTCGGGCGGGGCGGCATGCAGGACGAAGCGCACGTTCGGCTTGTCGATGCCCATGCCGAACGCGGAGGTGGCGACAACGACGTCGACACCGTCGGAGGAGAACAGCTCGTGGACGCGCTCGCGCTCGGCCGCCTTCATGCCCGCGTGGTAGGCCTCGGCCCGCAGGCCGGCCGCGGTCAGCTCCAGGGCATAGGCCTCGGCGTCGCGCCGGGTGGCGACGTACACCAGGCCGAGCCCGTCCCGCCCGGCCGCGTCCGCGACGAGGGCCTTCCGCTTCGCCGACTCCTCGGCGTAGCGCCTGACCTCCAGCGAGATGTTGGGCCGGTCGAAACCCCGGATGACGTGGCGTACCTCGCGCAGGCCCAGGGTCGCGATGATGTCCTCGCGGACGGGCGGCGACGCGGTCGCGGTCAGGGCGATCACCGGCGGGTGGCCGAGCCGGTCGATGACCCGGCCGAGCTGCAGGTAGTCGGGCCGGAAGTCGTGCCCCCAGGCCGAGACGCAGTGCGCCTCGTCGATCGCGATCAACGACGGCTTCGCCTCGGCGAGCAGGTCCAGGATCTCGGGCTTGGCGAGCTGTTCCGGCGCGAGGAAGACGTACTCCGCGCCGCCGGCCCGGATCTGCTCGAGCGAGGTTTCGCTGGCCCCGGCGGACTGCGAGGAGTTGACGACGACCGCTCCCCCGGCGTCCCGGTCGGCCAGCGACAGCATCTGGTCCCGTTGCAGGGCGATCAGCGGGGAGATGACGAGGGTGGGGCCGGGGAGCAGCTGGGCGGGGATCTGGTAGACGGCGGACTTACCGCTGCCGGTCGGCATCACCACGAGCACATCGTGCCCGGCCAGCAGGTGCTCCATCGCCTCACTCTGCCCGGGGCGCAGCTTCTGCCAGTCGAACACGTCCCTGGCCACCCGGCGAATCCGCCGCCGTCCCCCGATTCTGGCCAAACCCTCACGTATACGCATTGATCACCCTCCTAGGTGGGCGCTTGCTACCCGGTCCGCCGACGGTTAGTCGGATTCCGGAGGCATCTTCTTCAACGCGACGACCAGCAGAGACTTCCCGCACTCTTTGTCCATGTTTGACCAGGTCGAGGACATGCGGCACGAGAGCGGGGGTAGCCCAGCGGGAGACACCAGCGGGAGACACCAACGGAAGGAATCGGGACGTGCGAATCGGGTACAAGCTGACGGCCGAGGCCTTCGGGCCCCAGGACCTCGTGCGGCAGGCCGTCCAGGCCGAACAGGCAGGGTTCGACTTCGTGGAGATCAGCGACCACTACCATCCCTGGCTCGACAGCCAGGGGCACGCGCCGTTCGTCTGGTCGGTGCTGGGTGCGATCGCCGAACGGACCGACCGGATCGGGCTGGCCACCGGGGTCACCTGCCCGACGGTCCGCTACCACCCGGCGATCATCGCGCAGGCCGCCGCGACCATCGGGGTGATGGCCGACGGCAGGTTCACTCTCGGCGTCGGCTCCGGCGAACGCCTCAACGAGCACGTGGTCGGGCCCGGCTTCGCCGAGTCGCCGCGGGTCAGGCAGGCGATGCTGCGCGAGGCCGTGGAGATCATCAGGCTGCTCTGGCAGGGCGGGTACAAGTCGTTCGAAGGCAGGTACTTCCAGCTGGCGAGCGCCCGGGTGTTCGACCTGCCCCAGACGCCGCCCCTGATCGCGGTGGCGGCCGGCGGGCCGGCCGCGGCCAGGCTGGCGGC
>JBDSTJ010000457.1:0-5647 GCA_039928335.1 Streptosporangiaceae bacterium
TCGATCGCCCTGCGCGAGACCCGCGAGGGCCTCCTGCACACCGAGCCCATCGAAGGCTGACTTCTTGACCACCCCCGGTTCTCGGGCGAAGCCCCGGGGGTCCGGGGGTCCGCCCCCGGACGTCGAAAAAAACACCGATGGCAACGGCACGGCCCCGGGGCATGCCCCGCGGGTCGTTCTGGGCGTCGGTGCGGGGATCGCCGCCTACAAGGTGTGCGAGCTGCTGCGCCGGCTGACCGAGTCCGGGCACGAGGTCCAGGTGGTGCCGACCCGGGATGCCCTCCGCTTTGTCGGTGAGCCGACCTGGGCGGCCCTGTCGGGCAGGCCCGTCTCGACCGAGGTCTGGGATGAGGTGGCCGGGGTTGCGCACGTCCGGATCGGACAGCACGCGGACCTGGTGTTCGTGGCCCCGGCGACCGCGGACCTGATGGCCAGGGCCGCGCATGGCCTCGCCGACGACCTGCTCACCAACACCCTGCTGACCGCGCGCTGCCCGGTCGTGTTCGCTCCGGCGATGCACACCGAGATGTGGGAGCACCCGGCCACCCAGGCCAGCGTCGCGCTTCTCCGTTCGCGCGGCGTGATCGTCATCGAGCCCGCCTCGGGCCGGCTCACCGGCGAGGACACCGGCAGGGGCCGGCTGCCCGACCCGGCCGAGTTGTTCGAGGTCGCCCGGCGGGTCCTGGCGGGCTCGCCGCGGGATCTGGCGGGCCGGCACGTGGTCGTCTCGGCCGGCGGCACCCGGGAGCCGATCGATCCGGTCCGCTTCATCGGCAACCGCTCCTCGGGTCTCCAGGGTTTCGCGCTCGCCCGGTCCGCGGTGGCCCGCGGGGCCAAGGTCACCTTGGTTGCCGCTAATGCGGCGTTGCCGGATCCGGCCGGAGCGGACGTCGTCCGGGTGGGGTCTGCGGCTGAGCTCCGGATCGCCATGCTGGCGGTGGCCCCGACCGCGGATGTGGTGGTGATGGCGGCGGCCGTAGCCGATTTCCGCCCCGTGGACCGGCACGAGTCGAAGATGAAGAAGGTCGACGGCGAGGAAACTTTGTCGATCGGTTTGGTCAAGAATCCCGATATCCTGGCCGAGCTCGTCGGACGCAGAACGCCCGGACAGGTGATCGTCGGCTTCGCCGCCGAGACTGATCACGTGCTTGAGCACGGTCGCGCGAAACTGGCCCGCAAGGGCTGTGACCTGCTCGTCGTCAACCAGGTGGGGGAGAACCTCACCTTCGGAGCCCCCGACAACGCGGCGGTCATCCTGTCGTCGTCGGGTGGTCCGGCCCTCGAGGTCCCCCGGGGACCCAAGGAGGCGCTCGCCGAGGCGGTCTGGGACCAGGCAGTGACGCGCCTCATCTGACCGGGCCTGCCTGTGCGGGGCCGGTCGGGCTAGACTGCGTCCGCCTCGCCGTACATCCATAAACCCCTGCTACGTGAGTCAGCAGCCGCTGCAAGGAGTTCTGTAGTGTCCCGTCGCCTGTTCACCTCCGAGTCGGTCACCGAAGGCCACCCGGACAAGATCGCTGACCAGATCAGCGACGCGATCCTCGACTCGATGCTCAAGGACGACCCGAAGAGCCGTGTCGCCGTCGAGACCATGATCACCACGGGTCAGGTGCATGTGGCCGGCGAGGTCACCACCTCGACCTACGTCGACATCCCCGGGGTCATCCGCGAGAAGATCCTGGAGATCGGATACGACTCCTCGGCGAAGGGCTTCGACGGCCATTCCTGTGGCGTCTCGGTCTCCATCGGCGCGCAGTCACCCGACATCGCCCAGGGCGTCGACGACGCCTATGAGACCCGGGAGGGCGAGGGGCAGGACGACCTCGACCGCCAGGGCGCCGGCGACCAGGGCCTGATGTTCGGTTACGCCAGCAACGAGACCCGGCAGCTGATGCCGCTGCCGATCACCATGGCGCACCGGCTGGCCCAGCGCCTGTCCGAGGTGCGCAAGTCCGGCGACGTCGCCTACCTGCGCCCCGACGGCAAGACCCAGGTCACCATCGAGTACGACGGCGACCGCGCCGTCCGCCTCGACACCGTCGTGGTCTCCAGCCAGCACGCCCCCGACATCTCCCTCAAGGAACTGCTCACCCCGGACATCAAGGAGCTCGTGGTCGACCACGTGCTGCGCGAGTTCGACATCGACACCGAGGGCTACCGCCTGCTGGTGAACCCGACCGGCCGCTTCGAGATCGGTGGCCCGATGGGCGACGCCGGCCTCACCGGCCGCAAGATCATCGTTGACACCTACGGCGGCTTCGCCCGGCACGGCGGCGGCGCCTTCTCCGGCAAGGACCCGTCCAAGGTCGACCGCTCCGCCGCGTACGCGATGCGCTGGGTCGCCAAGAACATCGTCGCGGCCGGCCTCGCCGACCGCGCCGAGGTCCAGGTCGCCTACGCCATCGGCAAGGCCCAGCCCGTCGGCGTCTTCGTCGAGGGCTTCGGCACCGAGAAGATCGAGATCAGCAGGCTTCAGGAGGCCGTCCTGGCGGTCTTCGACCTCCGCCCGGCCGCGATCGTCCGCGACCTGGACCTGCTCCGCCCGATCTACTCCCAGACCGCCGCCTACGGGCACTTCGGTCGGGAACTGCCGGACTTCTCCTGGGAGCGCACCGACCGCGCCGACGCACTCCGCGCCGCCGCCGGCCTCTGACCCGCACGTCCCGAAGCCCCGCCGGACCAGTGGTCCGGCGGGGCTCCTCGCTGCTAGCGTCCATGTCGCGACGGGGGAGCGTTTCCGGGTCAGCACCGATCCCGTTCTCGACCGGTTGTTCCGGGAGGTGACGAGCCTGGTGGCCGAGCGGCTCGGGCAGCCGGTGACGGGCTTCACCAACGGCCGCGAGTTCTTCGTCTCCCTGCCGCCGGCCGAGGCACTCGACGCCTGACGCTTCGCGGAATGTGGGTGCCGGGTGATAATGAGTGGAGCGTGCTGAGCAGCGAAGAGTTGATCCCGGGCCTGGAGGACCTGCCGGTCCAGGACCGGCCGGTCGCTGCCGCCAGGACCCTGCGAAAGACGGTGCCCAAGGGGGCGCAGCAGGCCGCCGAACGGCTGCCCGTCGCCCGGGTGGCGGTGGACGTGCCCCTGCCGCACCTGGACCGGATCTTCGACTACCTCGTGCCGGCGAAGCTCGACGAGCAGGCGGTGCCGGGGTGCCGGGTGCGGGTCAGGTTCCACGGCAAGCTGATGGACGGGTTCCTGCTGGAGCGGGCCGGGGAGAGCGACCACGAGGGCAGGTTCTCCTTCCTCGAACGGGTCACCTCGGCCGAGGTCGTGCTCACCCCGGAGATCATCGCGTTGTGCCGCGAGGTCGCCGACCGGTACGCCGGGACGTTCGCGGACGTCGTGCGGCTGGCGGTGCCGCCGCGGCACGCACGGGCCGAGACGGCCGAGGACCCCGCCGGTGAGCCCGAGCCCCGGCGCGAGCTGGCCGAGGTGTTCCCCGGGGCGTGGGGGGAGTACGCGGCGGGGCCGTCGTTCCTGGGGGCGCTGCGGGACGGCAAGGCGCCCAGGGCGGTGTGGACGGCGATGCCGGGGCCGCGCTGGCCCGAGGCGATCGCCCAGGCGGTCCTGGCGACGCTGGACAGCGGCCGGGGCGCGTTGATCGTGGTGGCCGACGGCCGGGACGTGGCGCGGGTCGACGCCGCGCTGAGCGAGCATGTGGGCGGCGGGGAGCACGTGGCGCTGACGGCCGGGTCCGGACCGGAGAAGCGCTACCGCCAGTGGCTCAGGATCAGCCGGGGCAAGGCGCGGGCGGTCGTGGGGACCAGAGCGGCGATGTTCGCCCCAGTGCGGGATCTGGGGCTGGTCGTGCTCTGGGACGACGGCGACGACGTGCACGCCGACCAGCACGCGCCCTACCCGCACGCGCGGGAGGTCCTGGCGCTGCGCGCCCACCGGGCCGGGGCTGCGGCGCTGATCGGCGGGTTCACCCGGACGACCGACGCCAGCCAGCTGATCGTCACGGGCTGGGCGCACGCGCTCGTGCCGGACCGGGACCGGCTCCGACAGATCATGCCCCGGGTCACGCCGACCGGCGAGGACTTCGAGCTGTCCCGCGACCAGGCCGCCCGGTCGGCGCGCCTGCCCGACCTGGCGTTCCGGACGGCCAGGGAGGCACTCAGGACCGGTCCCGTCCTCGTCCAGGTGCCCCGCCGGGGTTATCTCCCCGCGCTCGCGTGCGGGCGCTGCCGGGAGCCCGCACGGTGCGGCAGGTGCGCGGGCCCGTTGGCGCTGGCGTCAGCGCAGTCGGTGCCGTTCTGCCGCTGGTGCGGACAGATCGCGGGGGACTGGAAGTGCTCGCAATGCCAGGGCAGGCAGGTCAGGGCGACCGTCGTCGGGGCCGGCCGCACCGCCGAGGAACTCGGCCGGGCCTTCCCCGGGATCACCGTCCGGACCTCGGGCCGGGACGGGGTGCTGGCCACGGTCGGTGCGCAACCGGAGCTGATCGTGTCGACTCCGGGCGCGGAGCCGGTCGCCGAGGAGGGTTACGCGGCGGCGCTGCTGCTGGACGGCTGGGCCCTGCTGGGCCGTCCGGACCTGCGGGCCAACGAGGAGGCATTGCGCCGCTGGCTTAATGCGGCCGGGCTGGTCCGCGAACGGGGGGCGGTCGTGCTCGTCGCGGACGGTGGCCTGCCGGTCGCCCAGGCGGTGATCCGCTGGGACCCCGTGACGCTGGCGGAGCGGGAGCTCGAAGAGCGGCGTGAGCTGGCGTTTCCACCCGTTGCGCGGATGGCGTCGCTGACCGGGACCCCGGCCGCGATCAGGGACCTGCTGGAGATCGCGCGGTTGCCCGAAGGCACGGAGGTGCTGGGGCCCGTACCGGCCCAGGAGCAGGAGCGCGCCCTGCTGAGAGTGCCCCGGGCGCAGGGCACGGCGCTGGCCAGAGCACTCAAGGAGGCCCAGGGCGTGCGCAGCGCCCGCAAGGCCGTCGACCCGGTCAGAGTGCAGGTCGACCCCCTCGAACTCCTCTGATCGGCGCCCACCGGGGCCGTGCCGGTGGAGTGGGGGGCCGGGTCCGCCCCCGGGACCGGACAACGTCCATTAGGGTTTGAAGGTGGCTGAGAAGTGGGTAGAGACGACCGTCCGGGACCTGACCGAGTGGGCAGACCGGCGCGGCGGTGTTGATGTGCACGGCGCGACGATCCTGCTGGAGCTCGCGGATCTCAACGAGACCGGCGAACTGACCCCGGAACTGCTCCGCGAACTTCTCGTCGAGGACTTCGTCGAGGCTGTCCAGGCAGGTCCCGACGACGCTCCCGCGGTGCTCGCGACCGCCGGCGTCCTGATCGACTACTTCGCCGACACCGGGGCTCTGGGCGAGGCCCGGATCGGCGGGCTCCGCACCGAGCTCACCGCCGTCGCGCCCGACTTCGCCGGGGCCCTCGCCGAGGCCGCCGAGGATGCCGGCGAGGCCGTGGAGTTCCTCGCCCGGATGATGCACGCCGACGGCGTCGACCTCGACGACGAGTCCGCCGTCGAGATCTGGGTGCGTGAGTTCGAGGCCCTGCCCGACGAGGAGAAGGCCGCCCGGACGGCCCATCAGCTGGCCGAGGAGAACGTCGTACCGCCGGTACGTCTGCTCCCGCAGGCCGAGCTCGCCGACCTGGCCCGCGGCTCGGGCCTGCTCAGCGAGGCCCTCGCCCTGGT
>JBDSTJ010000458.1:0-4180 GCA_039928335.1 Streptosporangiaceae bacterium
GTCGGCGGGTTCGCCCAGGACGATCTGCCACAGGTCGGCGGGGAGCCCGCAGTCGATCAGCAGCTGGACGCACCACATGACGCCGAGCGAGGTCTGGGTGTCGGGCTTGTGCACCACACCGTTGCCCGCGAGCAGGGCCGGGACGGTGTCGCCGATGCCCATGCTGATCGGGTAGTTCCACGGCGTGATCATGCCGACGACGCCCTTGGGCTGGCGCAGCTCGTAGGTCTTGGTGGCGATCGGGAACGCGCCCTGGCGGCGCTTGGGCTTCATCAGCTTCGCGGCGCGGCGGGCGTAGTACAGGGTCCCGAGTGAGACGTCGAGGAACTCCTCGAACGCGTGCCTGCGGGCCTTCCCCGTCTCGAACTGCAGGATGTCGAGGATCTCCTCGCGGCGGTCCACGAGGGCGTCGACGAACGCGAGGAACGGCTTGGCGCGTTCACCGGCGGGGAGCGCCGCCCAGGCCTCCTGGGCTTTGCGGGCCCGGGCGTAGGCGTCCTCGACATCGGCGGCGGAGGAGACCGGCAGGGTGGCCAGACGCTCGCCGGTGAAGGGCGTGTCGATGTCGGTGGTCGCGCCACCGGAGGCGGTGATCCGGGCGATGAGGCCCGAAACGATCTTGTCGTCTAGGGCGCGCCCGGCGGCGGTCTGGATTGCCATGCCCGCCAGCATATGACCACGTGCTCATTTTTACTACCCATAAGTAACCCACTGGTCATTCTGGTCCGGGCCCCAAAAACTGGACCGGTCCATGTCGGCAATTTCCAGATGGACCATGGATTTCCGGTGTATCCCGATGAGGGGAGATTCTCAGGGAGGGGATTCCATGGCGGAAGCCCATGGCCGGATGGGCCGTCAGGAGAAACGGGTTCAGACCAGGACGGCGCTGCTCGACTCGGCGCAGCGGCTCTGGGCCGAACGCGGGATTCACGGAGCCTCACTCGACGACATCGCGTCGTCGGCTGGGCTGACCAAGGGAGCCGTCTACTCGAACTTCACCGGCAAGACCGACCTGCTGTTGGCCCTGCTGGAGCGCTACACCCAGAGCGAGACCGAGCTGTGCGAGTCACTGCGGGAGGCGGGGTGGGTCGACCGCTTCGAGCACCTCGGCCAGGACTACGCGAGGAGACTCGGCACCGACGACGCCCGGCTGTTCGCCCAGCTACTCCTCGAGTTCTGGCTGTATGGGATGCGGGACTACTCGGCGGGCTGGCGCATCGCCGACTGGTATGAGGAGCAGCGGACCCGGCTCGCCGGCAGGCTCGGCTCCGACGACGGTGTCTCGGCCACCGACCGGGCCACCCTCGCCATGGCGATGGACCTGGGGCTGGCGCTGCAGCACCTGCTGGACCCCGAACGGGTCCCGGCCGAGGTCTACGCCAGCGGAATGCGTCTCGTGCTGGGGCGCACCAGTTGACGGACCGCCCGCCGGGTCACCGGCGGGCGGCCTTCATCGGGCTACTCCCACTCGATGGTGCCCGGGGGCTTGCTGGTGATGTCGACGACGACCCGGTTGACGTCGCGGACCTCGTTGGTGATCCGGGTGGAGATCCGCTCCAGCAGCTCATAGGGCAGCCGCGACCAGTCCGCGGTCATGGCGTCCTCGCTGCTGACCGGGCGCAGCACGATCGGGTGGCCGTAGGTCCGCCCGTCGCCCTGCACGCCGACCGAGCGCACGTCGGCCAGGAGCACCACGGGGAACTGCCACACGTCCCGGTCGAGCCCGGCACGGGTCAGCTCCTCGCGGGCGATCGCGTCGGCCTCGCGCAGCAGGTCGAGCCGCTCGCGGTCGACCGCCCCGATGATCCTGATGCCCAGGCCGGGGCCCGGGAACGGCTGGCGCCAGACGATCTCCGACGGCAGGCCGAGTTGCTCGCCCAGCGCCCGCACCTCGTCCTTGAACAGGGTGCGGAGCGGCTCGATCAGCGCGAACTGCAGGTCGTCGGGGAGCCCGCCGACGTTGTGGTGCGACTTGATGCTGGCCGCACCGCTGCCGCCCCCGGACTCGACCACGTCCGGGTAGAGGGTGCCCTGGACCAGGAACTCCACCGAGCCGTCCGAGGTGATCTCGCGGGCCGCGGCCTCGAAGACCCGGATGAACTCCCGGCCGATGACCTTGCGCTTGTCCTCGGGGTCGGTGATCCCGGCGAGAGCGTCGAGGAAGCGCGCCTGGGCGTCGACCACGTGCAGGTTGACCCCGGTGGCGGCGACGAAGTCCTTCTCGACCTGCTCGGCCTCACCCTTGCGCAGCAGACCGTGGTCGACGAAAACGCAGGTGAGCTGGTCACCGATGGCCCGCTGGACCAGGGCCGCGGCCACCGCCGAGTCGACGCCGCCGGACAGGCCGCAGATCGCCCGCCGGTCGCCGACCTGGGCGCGGACCGCCTCGATCGACTCCTCGGCGATGTTGAGCATCGTCCAGGACGGCCGGCAGCCGGCCAGATCCAGGAACCTGCTGAGCACGGCCTGGCCGTGCTCGGTGTGCATGACCTCGGGGTGGAACTGGACGCCGTACAACCCGGCGGCCGGGTTCTCGAAGGCCGCGATCGGCGTCACCTCGGTGGAGGCCGTGACGACGAAGCCCTCGGGAGCCGCACTGGCGTAGGTGCCGTGCGACATCCACACCTGGTAGGCGGCGGGAAGGCCCTCGAACAGTGAGCCGCCGGTGACCTTGACGGGGGTGCGGCCGTACTCGGCGACGTCGGTCCGCTCGACCACGCAGCCCAGGGTCTGGGCCATGACCTGGAAGCCATAACAGATGCCGAGGACCGGCACCCCGGCCTCGAACAGGCCCTCGGGGGCGGCGGGCGCGCCCGGCTCGTAGACCGAGGCCGGGCCGCCGGACAGAATGATCGCCCTGGGTCGCCTGGCGAGCATTTCGGCGACGGGCATGGTGGACGGCACGATCTCGCTGAACACGTGGCACTCGCGTACCCTGCGTGCGATCAGCTGCGCGTACTGCGCCCCGAAGTCGACGACCAGTACGGTGTCGAAGGACTGCTCGGTCACCAAAAATGCCTTTCCGGGTGCACGTTGCGTGACCACCAGTCTAGAGGTCGTCAGGTCTTGTAGCCTCAGGTCCACTCGAACCGCCCACCCCCCCCGAGGAGCTTCGTGAAGAGCGCAGGGAAGATCGCCGTGCTCGGCCTGGTCACCGCGGCCACGGTGTCGGTCCCGCACGCGCGCCCGACGGTGCCGGACGCGGTCGCGGCGGCCGAGGCCCCCCGGCTGTGTGTCGGCGAACCCGCCGGTGAGTCCGCAGCCCGGGTCCGGGCCGGTGGCGGGGCCACCGAGCCCAACGGCCGGGTCGGCGCCAGGACCGCCGCGTCGGTGCAGCGCACCGTGGACCGGTTGGCGAACTCCCCGTCGGGCCGGAGCATGAGCGTTGACCGCGAGACCAAGGCCGTGGTCCCCAAGTGGATCAACATCCCGGTCTGGTTCCACGTCATCCACAACGGCAAGCGCGGCAACCTGTCCCGGGCGGCGGTCAACAAGCAGCTCACTGTGCTCGACGATGCCTACCAGGGAAAGTTCGGCGGGGACAACACCTACGTCAACTTCTCCTTCAAGGGTCTGACCCGGACCAGGAACGCCGCCTGGTTCGGCGACCCCAAGAGGTATGCCCCCACGTTCAAGCGCAAGCTGCACCGGGGCGGCGACGGCACGCTCAACCTCTACACCGCCGACCTCGGCAACGAGCTGCTCGGCTGGGCGACCTGGCCGTGGGACTACAAGAAGGCCCCCAAGCAGGACGGGGTCGTCGTGCACTACGGCAGCTTCCCCGGCGGGCCGATCAAGAACTACAACCTCGGCTACACCGGTGCGCACGAGACCGGGCACTGGCTCGGGCTCTACCACACCTTCGGCGCGGACTACCCGGCCGTCGACGGCTGCGCGGCGGGGGACAAGGTGGCCGACACCCCGGCCGAGGCCGAGCCCGCCAGCGGCTGCCCGGTGATCAACCCCGACACCTGCCCGGCGGCCGGCGACGACCCGATCCACAACTACATGGACTACGCCTACGACACGTGCATGGACCAGTTCACCGTGGGCCAGGGCAACCGGATGCGCGTGGTGTGGAACCACTGGCGTCCCTGACGGCAAAGGACGGGGAGGTCAGACCCGCCCCCGGCCCAAGATCTGGTCAAGCAATGCCCTCGCAGTGACGATCCGAGCGTCT